>JACQVE010000336.1 GCA_016209965.1 Gemmatimonadota bacterium
GAGCAGGAGCGCGAGTGCGGCGCCCGCCAGGGTCCGGGCCCGTCCTGTCCAGGCCAGCGAGCGGGCCAGGCCAGACCAGTGCAGGCGGCGGGGCGGCCTGAGGGGCAGAGCGGCATGGTCTGGGGCCGCCACCGGCGTGGCGGCCGCGCGTGGCGCAGCGGGTTGCAGCGCACCCGAGTCCTCCGCCGTCGCAGCTACTCCCCGATCTGCGCGGATGGCCTCGATCAGCGCCCGCGTCTCCGCCGACGGCTCTGCGCCGTACTCCCGCGCCAGGTGCCGGGCAAACTCCTCGTAGGTGCGCAGCGCGCCCGCACGGTCGCCGCCTCGCTCCAGCAGCAGGATCAGGCAACGCAGCCCGCTCTCGTCGTCGGGAGATAACTGCAGCGCCTGCCGGGCGACTGCGGCGGCGCGCGCCGTCTGCCCGGCCTGCGCCTGCTCGGCCGCGAGCTGCCACGCCACGGCCGCTGCCCGTTGCCGGAGCCGCCCCCGCTCGCGCTCGAGCCAATGCTCGAATTCTGGGGCGCCGGAAATGAAGAAGCCTTCCAGCAGGTCGCCGCGGTAGCACTCCAGGGCCTCGCCCAGCGAGCCCGCTTCCACGGCACGCTCGAACGCGACGACGTCGCACCACACGGCGCCGGCATCCAGCCCCACCTCCTCGTCGCCCCGGCTCCTCAGCCCACCTTCGCCCAGCTCGCGGCGGATGATGTACAGCGCCTGGCGCAACGCGCGCCGGGCGTGGTTCTCGTCCAGCTCCGGCCAGAACATGGCCAGCAGGGTATCGCGCCGGCAGAAGCCGCCAGCCGCCCGCAGCGCGAGGCAGGCCAGGAGCGCCACGCGCCGGGGCTGTGCCAGGAGGGAACGCAGCTCGCGGCCGTCTGCGGTCTTGAGGTCCAGGGCGCCCAGCAGGCGAAGCTCGATCATGGAGAGACCTGCGACAGTCCGCGGAGAAAGCAACAAGCGAGACAGTGCGGTGACCCGGCGGTGACGCCGAGCGGTTAAAGTAACCCGCGGCGCCGCTCGCTTCAACGCCTGCGCGCGGTGCCCGTTGCCGAGAGTGAAGAACCCGCGCCCAGCGCCCTGGGCTGCTCAGGCGCGGCAAAGCTGGTTGCCCCCGGCGCCGCTCTCGATGACTGTCGCCCCACTCTCTGCAGGAGGCCATCATGCGCACCTCCGCTTTGCTCACTGCTCTCGCGGTGCTGCTCCTGCCCGCGTGTGACACGCCCAACCCGATGGACTCCTCCACCGACGCGGCGCCGGGCCTCGGGAACGACCTCCCCCGTTTCATGTCGGCATCGGGGGCGGACCTCCCGTTCAGCCAGCCGGTGCCGTTCGCGGCGCAGCTCGACAACCGCACGTGCCTGATCGGGATCTTCACCGGCCCGCAGAACCTGCCGCTCGTACACCGGTGGAACGTTCGCGTGGGCGGCTCGCAGGTGCAGAACGTCACCCTCAGGGTCGACGCGCACTCGGTCAATGCCAACGATCGGGGCACGCTGCGCGCGACACTGCGTGATCTCGCGGGCAACCAGATCGCCACCGCCGACGTCGCCTACACGGGGAGCCCGACGAACACCGGGGACCTGACGGCGACGCTGAGCCCGGGCGTCTATCGCCTCTCACTCGAGGCGATCCCGACCACGGAGCCGCCGCCCGCTCAATCGGGGCAGCACTACCAGCTCGGCGCCTCGGCCGGCGTCGCGCTGGGCTGGGCCGGGCCGCTCAACTACAACGAAAGTGGTGGGCCCGAGGGGCACTTCTGGGCGGTGAACGCCGGCGCGGGCGAGCCGGTGCAGGTCGTATTCTCCGTGGACGGCGCCGGCCCCGGCGTGCCCAACCAGGCCACCTCGATCACCTACGAGGTGCGCAACGCGGACAACACGGCGGGGCCGGTCGCTCCGACAACGGCTGCGATCTCGCCGACGCAGCCGGTCACCGTCGCCTTCACCAGCGCCCAGGCCAGGGCCTACCTCCTGCGGGTCGCCGCCAGCGGCGGCCACTACCGCAGCGAGAAGACGAGCGGCGGCGACCGCGGCTTTTACGGCGTCCAGTGCAACCCGCCGCCCCCGCCGCCGCCTCGGATCGTGGTCACCCGGGTCCAGATCGACATCAAGCCGGGCAGCGATCCCAACTCGATCAACCTGGGGAGCAAGGGTCTGGTGGCGGTCGCGGTCTTAACCAGACCGCTGGAGCAGGCCACGCCCGAGTTCCCGGCCTTCGACGCGACCCGGCTGGATCCGAGCCTGCTGCGGATGATGGACCTGGCCGACTTCGTCCCGGGCATCTACCCGCAGGGCGCGATCCCGGTGCGGGGCGCGGTCGAGGACGTGGACGGCGACGGCGACCTGGACCTGGTCGTCCACTTCGCCACGCAAGACCTCGATAACGAGGGCTTCCAGGGCGGCCGCTTCGACCCGAGCACCACGGCGGCCCGCCTGTTCGGCCCCGTGCCGCCGCCGCCCGGGCAGCCCGTGACCCAGGTGGTCTCCGGCGACGACGCCGTCCGCATCGTGGGCCGCTGACAGCACCGCCCAGCGCGCGAAGGCCGCGGAGTCCCGGCAAGTCTGCCGGCGCCGGTCGAGCTCCGCGGCCTCGGCGCGCCCGGCGGTGTCAAAAACCCCGCCTGGCAAGGATCAGCTCACGGGCTTCCAACCCTTCCAGCCCGGGCCTCGCACGACCCGCCCCGGCTTCGCGCCCGTGTGCTCGCCAGCACGTAGCACCTGTACGCCGTTGACCAACACATGCACCACGCCGGTCGCGTACTGGTGCGGCTGCTCGAAGGTCGCCCGATCGGCGATCGTCTCCGGGTCGAAGACCACGATGTCCGCGTAGTAGCCGGGCGCGAGACGGCCGCGGCGCCGCAGCTCGAGGTTCGTCGCCGGCAGCGAAGTGAGCCGCCGCACCGCCTCCGCCAGCGGGATCACCTTCTCCTCGCGGACGTACTTCCCCAGCAGCCGCGCAAAGCTGCCATACGCGCGCGGGTGCGGGTTGGACTTGAGGAAGACTCCCTGCGGCGCGAGCGACTCCGCATCCGAGCAGAAGCTGACCCAGGGCAGGGCAATCTGCTTCTTCACATTCTCCTCCGACATAAGGAAGTAGATCGTGCCCACCCGGCTGTCGTCCTGAACCACCAGGTCCATGGCCGTCTCCTCCGGCGACTTCCGCCGCAGCCGCGCCACCTGGGCTAGCGACCTGCCCGTCAGGTACTTGAGCGAGTCCTGCTTGAAGCCGACCAGCAGAATGCGCTCGGGCGAGCCGCTCATGAGGTACAGGCTCTCCCAGGCGTCCGTGGGCGTGGTCATTTCCCGGCGCACGCGCGCGCGAATGGCCGGATCCTGCAGCCGCCGGATCCACTCGCGCAGCCCGCCCTCCTGCACCCAGGGCGGCATGGCAGCGTCCAGCCCGGTGGCGCCCGCCGTGTAGTTGTACATGTCCGCCGTGATCTTCAGCCCGTCGGCCCGCGACGCCTCCACCTTGCGGATCACCTCGTCCATCTTCTTCCAGTTGGATTCGCCCGCCGCCTTCAGGTGGTAGATCTCCGCCGGCACGTTCGCGCGCCGCGCAATGCTCAAGAGCTCGTCCACCGCCTCGAGCAGCCGGTTGCCCTCGCTCCTCATGTGAGAGATATACATGCCGCCGTAACGGCCGGACTCCTCGGCCAGGGCCACCAGCTCCTCGGTCCCGGCGTAGAACGCGGGCGCGTAAATGAGCGAGGAGCCCACGCCCAGCGCGCCCTCTTCCATGGCCTGGCGCACCAGGGCGCGCATGCGCTCGAGCTCCTCGGGCGTGGGCGGCCGGTCCTGGTAGCCGACCTCGTGGATGCGCACGGTCGTGGCGCCCACAAAGGACGCCACGTTGCTCGAGACACCGTGCCGCTCCAGGTGCTCGAGGTACTCGCCCAGCGTCGTCCACTCGATGTCGTACTTGATGTCGCCCTGCAACTCCTGGTTCAGCCGCTTCATCTCCGCATTCCACGGCCCCATCGACTCGCCCTCGCCCATGACTTCCAGCGTCACGCCCTGGCGGATGTCGCTCTGCGAGCGCCCGTCCGCCAGCAGCGACTCGGTGGCCCAGCTCAGCATGTTGATGAAGCCGGGAGCCACGGCCAGGCCGGCGACGTCCAGTTCGCGCCGCGGCCGCGTCGGCCCCAGCTCACCTACGGCGACAATGCTGTCGCCATGAATGGCCACGTCCCCGACCACGGGCGGGCCGCCGCTCCCGTCGTAGATCGTGCCGTGGCGCAGGACCAGGTCATACTCCGGCGGGTTCGGCGCGAGCGAGCAGGCCGAGAAGAGGAGAAGAGAGATCAGGACGGGAAACGCGTGCTTGGGCATGGCGCGCTCCGGGTGCGCGGGTATACCGAAGGGCCGAAGGCCCGGGCGAATGCCAGCGCTTTGCCGCCGGATTCCGCCCCGGTCCGCCTTCGCTTGCGCACCTGCCGCCCTCTCGTCTAAGCTGAGGCACAGCAGGCGGCGTAACCTTACCACGAGTTGACGCGGGCCACGCGCTTCCGCGCGGGCAGCTTCGTCTCTTGAAGGAAAGACTTGGACGCTCGGCGCGGCCGCGCAAGAGCGTCGGGGTTCCGGCCACGCGTGGCGGGCTCGTAACGACGGGCCGTGCGCGCCCCGTCCACGAGACCAACTAGAGCAAGATGCGCAGGTTCCTGAAATGGAGCAGTGTGGTGCTGGCTTCCGTTCTCGGCCTGGTGCTGCTGGCCAGCGCAGGCGTGTACGCAGTCAGCGGCTGGCGCATGAGTCGGCGTTACGAATTCGAGGTCGAGCCCGTCGCCCCGGCGAGGGATAGCGGCGCCATCGGTCGGGGGCGGCACTTCGCCGAGGCTGTCGCCAAGTGCCTCGAGTGCCACGGCCGGGACCTGGGCGGCAAGGTGGTGGTGGACGCGCCGCCCATGGGCCGCCTGGTGGCGAGCAATCTGACGGTCGGCCGGGGCGGCATCGGCGCTGCTTACACCGACGCGGACTACGTCCGCTCCGTCCGCCACGGCCCCGACCTGACTGGCGGCGGCGGCCCGCCGCCGGGCGCACCCAACATCACGCCCGCGGGCATCGGGGAGTGGAGCGAGGCGGACTTCTTCACCGCCTTGCGGCACGGCAAGCGGCCCGATGGCAGCGCCATCAGCGCGGCCATGCCCTGGATCTGGACCTCGCAGATGACGGGCGACGAGATCCGTGCGCTCTGGCTCTATCTGAAGAACGTGCCGGCAAAGACGCGGGAGTAAGCCACCATGATCAGGACATTGCGCCCCGAGAAGCGTACCCCCCGCGTCGCGGTCCTTGCTGCATCCGCGCCCCTCTCGCTCCTGCTCCTCCTCACCGCCGCGGCATTGCCTGCACAGCAGCAGCGTGCTGTTCCCTCGATTGCCGAGTACACGAAGGGCCTGGAGCAGCGCGACGGCTACTTCCCCCTCTACTGGGACGCGGTCAGAGGACGGCTGCTGCTGGAAGTGCCCCGTACAGGCGAGGATTTCCTGTACCTGACCTCGCTGGCGACGGGGATCGGCTCGAATGATCTGGGACTGGATCGCGGCATGATCCAGGAGGACTTCATTGCGCGCTTCGAGCGGGTGGGGCCGAAGCTCCTGCTGGTGCTGCAGAACCCCTCGTTCCGTGCGGAGACGGAGCCAACGGAGGCGCTCGCCCGCTCGGTCCAGGAATCGTTCCCCACCTCCACCGTGGCCAGCTTCGACATCGTCGCCGGGGAAGGCGACCGCGCGCTGGTGGACGCGACCGCCTTCTTCCTGCGGGACGCGCTGGACCTGCCGGGGCGGCTCGAGCGAGCGGGGCAGGGGAAGTCCCGGGTGGATGCGGAGCGCAGCGTGATCCACCTGCCCCGCACCAAGGCGTTCCCGGAGAACACGGAAGTAGAGGCGTCGCTGACCCTGGCCTTGGAGGCGCCGGGCACGGAGATCCGCCGTCATACGCCGGACGCCCGCTCGCTCACGATACGACAGCACCACTCGCTGGTGAAGCTGCCCGCGCCCGGCTACCGGCCCCGGCGCTTCGACCCGCGGATCGGCGTCTTCTCCGTCAGCTTCTACGACTACGGCAAGCCTTTCGACGCGGACCTGGTCACGCGTCTGGCAGTACGCCACCGGCTGGTGAAGAAGGACCCCTCGGCTGCCATGAGCGAGCCGGTCGAGCCCATTGTCTACTACCTCGATCCTGCCGTTCCGGAGCCGTACCGCAGTGCCTTCAAGGAGGGCGGCGCCTGGTGGAGCAAGGTATTCGAAGCGGCGGGTTTCCTGACCGCGTTCCGCGTCCAGGACATGCCGCCGGACATGGACCCCATGGATGCGCGCTACCACGTGATCCAGTGGGTGCACCGCACGGAGGCGGGCTCCTCGATTGGCCCTTCGTTCCGCGACCCGCGCACGGGCGAGATCATCAAGGCTGCTGTGCGCATGGACTCCCACCGCTCGCTCGTGGACTACAACCTGTACGCGGGAGTGGTGCCGGCAGTGACGGCGGGAGCCGGGGCGGGAAGCGGAACGGGAACGGGGGCGGGCACGGCGCTGGACGTGCGGGACGAATTCCTGGCGGCGGATGGCGCGCTGGACTGGGTGGCGGCGCTGGACCCGAATACGGGTGCGGAAGCGTTTGCCATGGCCCGGCGCCGGCAGCATGCGGCGCACGAGATCGGCCACACGCTCGGTCTGGCGCACAACTTCATCGCCGCGAGCTATGGGCGCGCGTCCGTTATGGACTATCCGGCGCCGCTGATCAAGCTGGTGGACGGCCGGATCGACGTGAGCGACGCCTACCGCGCTGGTCCGGGTGCGTATGACACGATCGCGATCCGCTATGCCTACACCGAGTTCCCGGCGGAGCAGGAGGCGGCAGGGCTCGAGGCCATTGTGCAGGAGGCGATGAGCCGCGGGCTCAAGTTCATCACCAACCCGGATGCTGAGCCATCGAATTCCTACCCGCTGGCCACCTGGTGGATCAATGGGAGTGATGCGCTGGACGAGCTGGAGCGGGTGCTCGAGGTTCGACGCGTGCTCATGGATCGGTTTGACGAGAGCGCACTGCGCCCAGGCGAGCCGATGTGGCGGCTGAACGAGCGCTTCGTGCCCGTCTATCTGCACCACCGCTACACGCTGGATGCGGCCATCAAGGAGATCGGGGGGATGGAGTACCGCTACGGCGTGCGCGGCGACCGACTGCCGGTCACACAACTGGTCCCGGCGGAGCGGCAGCGCCGGGCGCTCGAGCTGCTGCTGGCCGAGCTCGACGCGGCAGAGCTGGCCGTGCCCGAGCGGGTGCTGCGCCTGCTCGCGCCGCGTCCGTTCGGCTACGCTTCAGATGCGCGTGCCTTCGCGACGCAGGCGGCGCCGGCCTTCGACCAGGTGGGCCTGGCCCGCACGCTCGCGGACATGGTAGTGGGCGGGATCCTCGAGCCGCGGCGGACCGCGCGCGTCGTCGCCTTCCACGAGCGCGACCCCGGGATGCCGTCCCTCGAGGAAGTGATGGGCCGGCTGGTGGACGGAGCCTGGGGCGGGACGCCGCCGCGCGAGCACGCCGCGCTGCGCCGCGCCGTGCAGCGCGCAGTGCTGGACGCGCTCATCGAGCTGGCAGCCGACGCCGGGGCGGCAGTCGAATCGCGTGCTGCGGCCGAGTGGGGGCTCCGGCGCATTGCCGCGGCGCTGCGCTCCGCCCGTCCGGGATCGCCTCAGGAGGCTGCCCACCGTCAGCTCGCGGCGGCAGACATCGAGCGATTCCTCGACCGGCGCTATGAGGGCGGCAGGCGGACCGAGCCGCTGCGGCCGCCGCCCGGCACGCCCATTGGCGGGCGAGCCCCCTGGCAATAAGCTGCCAAGTGGTCGAGTTCGCGAGTACGCTCACGGCCGAAATGCGACCGTACTTTACCGTACTTGCAAATTCGACCACTAAGCTCCCAACGGGGCGTGAGTTTACTTGACAGAGATGGCGCGTCCTGAGACAATTTTGCAGCCGGCCGGGCGTGAACCGCGCCGCGAGCAGCCCGAGCCAGAGCGGCACGGGCGCTGCCGCCGGCGCTAAATGAGGCGTGGGCGGCGCAACAAGCTCGTTCTTCGGGTAGACCTTGCAGGTACTGGGAACCTCGACATGGATCGCGCTGGCGGCACTCGTGGCCGCCAGTGCGGTCCTTGTCTTTCTGCTGCTCCGGCAGAAGCGTCGCGCCCGCCGTGCGCCGGGCGCGGCACCGGCGCGCGGCGTGCCGGCGCGGGAGCCTGCCGGGGTTCCGCCCCGCCGGGAAGCGGCGCGCGCGGCGCCGCTCCGGCGCACCTTCCCCGAGCTGACCTCGCGCCCAGAACTGCTCCGCGCCATCGAGGAACTGGGGTGGAGGCGGCCGACGCCGCTCCAATCTGGAATCATCCCGCTCCTCGCGAGCCGGCGCGATGTGGTGGCGGTCGCGGACCGGGGCGCGGGCAAGACCGGCTCGTACCTCATCCCGGCCCTCGAGCGGCAGGCAGACCGCGAGGGCTTGCACCTGCTGGTGATCTGCCCCACGCGCGAGCTGGTGGAGCGCGTGGCCGGCAAGGCGCGCGCGCTCGCCCGCCCGCTGCACCTGTGGGTGGGCACGTTGCACGACGGGGGCCCGGCTGCGGCACAGGTCCGGGATCTCCGCGCCGGCTTCGACATCCTGGTGGCCACGCCGGGCCGGCTGCTCGAGCACCTGGAAGCCGGGAACGTGGACCTCTCCACCATCCAGGTCCTGGTGCTGGACGAGGCCGATCGGCTAAGCGACCGCTGGGCGCAGCTCGAGCGCATCCTCGCCGCACTACGCACGGACCGGCAGACCATCGCCTTTGCCGCCAGCCTGCCCGAGCCGTTGCGGGACCGGCTACAGCGCATTACCCGCAAGGCCGAGTGGGTCGAAGCGCTGGCGCCAGCCCCAGGCCCCCCACCCGAGCTGCCGATACCCAGCCTAACCTCGCCTCCGCTCCCCGCCGCGGCTCCCAGGCGCGCCGGTTTGGCGGTGGAAACCGAAGAGGTGCTCAGCACCGGCCTCACCGGCACGGTCCGCTGGTTCAACGAGCGCAAGGGTTATGGCTTCATTACCCCGGATACGGGCGAGAAGGACTGCTTTGTCCACCGCTCCGCCATCCCCGGCGATGGCGACCGCTCCCTGAGCGAGGGGGACCGCGTGCGTTTCGATCTGGTGCGCCGGCCCAAGGGGCCCGAGGCCGAAAACGTGCGCAGGCTTTCGGAGTAACTGCTCGAAAGTCTAATTTCTGGAGAAATTCCTCACTTTTCGCTACCGGAGGCCTTTATGCGTCGCCTGTTTGCGCCCGCACTCGTGCTGGTCCTGGCCGTGCCGGCCGCCGCCCAGAAGCGTGCCTTGCTGCCGCAGGACTACTACCGCATGACTTTCGTCAGCGAAGTGGCCGTCTCACCGGCCGCTAACCTGTTGGCCTTCACGGTCACCACCGTGGACGAGAAGGAGAACAAGCGGCACCGCCAGGTGTGGCTGCAGCGGCTGGCGGCGGGCCGGCCGGCGGGCGAGCCGTTCCGCTTCACCGATCCCACGGAGGAGTCGTTCTCCCCCCGCTGGTCGCCGGATGGGCAGGTGCTGAGCTTCCAGTCGCGGCGGGGCAAGGACAGCAACCAGACGTGGTTCGCGCGGGTGGCCGCGCCAGGCGGTGAGGCCTACCACGTTGCCGGCATTGAGGGTGCGCCGGTCTGGTCGCAGGACGGGGCCTGGATCGCTTATCTGAAATCATTGGAAGACGAGGCCGGCGAAGGCGAGGGCGAGCGGAAGGAGCGGAAGGGGTGGATCGCGCCCGACGCGATCACCAGCACGCTGGATGCCAAGCGTTTTGACGGTCGGGTGATCACGTCCCTGCGCTACAAGCGGGACGGCACACTGGCCCTCTTGCCGCACTACTCGACGCGTCCCAAGCCGCGGCTGCTGCTGGCGCGCGCCGGCGGAGGCGAGCCCCGCGTGGTGGCAGAGCCGCCGTTCAGCATCCGCGCCATCACCTGGTCCGCGGACGGCCGGTTCCTCTACTTCAGCGGCGACGAGCTGGAAGATGACGAGTGGAATCGTGAGCCGACAGCGGACCTTTTTGTGGTGCCGGTCGAGGGTGGTGCGCCCCTCAAGCTGACGGCGAATCCCGGCTCCGAGGTCTCGCCTGCGGTTTCCCCGGACGGCCGGCGGCTGGCGTTTCTGCGCACGCCGCAGCGCGGCGCCCAGACGGACTTGCTGGTGGTCGACCTCGCCCCGGATGGGGGACTGCGTGGCGAGCCACGCAACCTGACGGCGTCGTGGGACCTGGAGCCGGGCGCGCCCGTCTGGACGCCGGATGGGCGGGCGCTCCGCTTCCAGGCGCGGATCGGTGGCGGGGTCCACCTGTTCGAGGTGGGCGCTGCTGGCGGCGCGGTCCGGCAGGTGACGAGCGGCGCCCGTCAGCTCGGCGCCTTCTCCTTCTCCCGCGAGGGCCGCGTCATGGCCTACACGGCCAGCGATGCCATCACCCCAGCGGAAGTGTTCATCGCCCGCGGCGACGGCCGGGAGGAGCGGCGGCTGACATCCTTCAATGACGTATGGCTGGCCGAAGTCGAGCGCATGCCGCACGAGCGGCTCACCTGGAAGGTCGCCGACGGCACGGAGATCGAGGGTTGGCTGGTCAAGCCCGTGGGGTTCCAGCCCGGCAAGCGGTACCCGCTGGTGCTGAAGATCCACGGCGGGCCGCACAGCGCCTATGGCAACACGTTCTTCCAGACGTTCCACGTGCTTTCCGGCGCCGGCTTCTTCGTGCTCTACCCCAACCCGCGCGGCTCGGAGGGCTACGGCCACGCCTTCACCTACGCCACGCGCGGCAGGTGGGGCGAGGTGGACCAGGAAGATTTCCTGAAGGGTGTCGACGCAGCGCTGGGCAAGTACCCGGAGATCGACGCGCAGCGCCTGGGTGTCTCGGGCGGCAGCTATGGCGGCTTCATGACCAACTGGCTGACGGCGCGGAGCGACCGCTTCGCCGCCGCCGTGACCAGCCGCTCGATCGCCAACTGGGAGAGCTGGTACGGCGACTCGGACGCGCAGGGCCTCACCGAGCACGAGTTCTATGGCCCGCCCTGGGAGCAGCGTGAGCTGTATCGCCGCCTCTCACCCATCACCTACGTCGAGAACGTGAGGGCGCCCACGCTGGTGATCCACAGTGAGAACGACTACCGGACGCCCATGGGCGAGGGCGAGCAGTGGTTCATGGCGCTGCAGAAGCGGAGAGTGCCCGTGGAGCTGGTGCGCTATCCACGCTCCTCGCATGGCCTCTCGCGCACGGGCGAGCCATGGCTGCTGGTGGACCGGCTCGAGCGGATCAAGAGCTGGTTCGTGCACTGGCTGATCGAGCGGCCCACTACGGCAGCGGCGGCGAGCGGCCCCTAGAATCCTTGTATCGCCAAACTTGTTACAAATGAGTCAAGTTTTCTTCGGGTCAGGTTCGGGTGACCACCGGTTCATGCCTCGTCGGTCTGAGGCGCGGCATCTGGGGCGAGCGTCACTGCGCTCCGAGTGCCAGGAAATGCCCTTATGAACCGCGCGCTCGAACGCACGCTCACGCTGCGCGACCTGACCCTGATTGTGGTCGGAACCGTCATCGGCTCCGGCATCTTCCTGGTGCCCGGTGCCGTAGTGCGCCAGACGGGCGGCGACGTGGGCGTCGCACTGGCCGTCTGGCTGGCCGGCGGCGTGCTCTCGCTGCTCGGCGCGCTCACGTACGGCGAGCTGGGCGCCATGGACCCGCAGGCCGGCGGCCTGTACGTCTACCTCCGTGACGCCTTCGGCCCGCTCCTCGCCTTCCTCTACGGCTGGACGCTCTTCTTCGTGATCAGCAGCGGCTCGACTGCCACACTGGCCGTCGCCTTCAGCGGCTACCTCCGCCAGTTCGTGGCGCTGGGCGCCGTAGCCGGCAAGCTGCTCGCACTACTCATGATCGCCGTGGTCGCCGCCATCAATGTCCGGGGCACGCGGACGGGCGTCGGCGTCCAGAACTGGAGTACGGGGATCAAGGCCGGGGCGATCCTGCTCATGAGCGGACTCCTCCTCGCCACGGGCAGCGGCTGGGAGGCGAGTGGCGGCCGCTTCTTTGCCGCGCCGCTCGACGCGACGCTCCTCTCGGGCGTGGGGCTGGCTATGATCGGTGTGCTCTGGGCCTACGAGGGGTGGCAGTACGTCACTTTCTCGGCGGGCGAAACGCTCGACCCGCAGCGCACCTTCCCGCGCGCGATCGTTCTGGGCACTACGGCCCTGATCGGGATCTACCTGCTGGCCAACCTCGGCTACATTGCAGCGCTCGGTCCCGAGCGGGCGGCCGGCTCCCAGCGCATTGCGGCGGAGGCGGTGGACGCGCTGCTCGGCGCGGCGGCGGGCAAGGTGATCGCCGCCGCGATTCTCGTCTCCATGTTCAGCGCAGCCAATGGGCTAGCGCTCACGGCGCCGCGCGCCTACTACGCAATGGCCCGGGACGGCCTCTTTTTCCGCCGGCTCGCGGACGTACACCCCCGCTTCGGCACGCCCGCGTTCGCGATTTTGGCCGGCTCCGCCTGGGCTATGCTGCTGGCTGCAACCGGTACGTTCGAGCAGCTCCTGACGTACGTGGTGTTCGCCGGCTGGATCTTCTACGCCCTCGGCGCCGCCAGCATCTTTGTTTATAGGCGACGCCGCCCGAAGGCGCCCCGCCCGTTCCGCGTGCCCGGCTACCCGCTCACCCCCGTACTCTTCATTCTCGCCGCCGCCGCCATTGTGCTGAACACGCTGGCGGCACAGCCGGTACAGGCCCTTTTGGGTGTTGGCATTGTCGCGATCGGCACGCCGGCCTACGCCGTGTGGAGGTCGAGGCTCCGGCCGCGCCGGTCGGTAGCGGGCTCCGGGCGGTAGCTGAGCGGCCCGAATTTTGCAAATATCCTGCCGGCGCGCCCTCATCGTCTTCGAATTTGTGCTGCGGATTGCCGCGCATTCCTTCTGCATAATCCGGCGGCGCTGGCGTGGGCGGGGGGGCTCATACTCGCTTTCCTTGACTCCCGGGATTGAAGACGGCATCATACGACATTCCCGCAAAGCTCTCCAACCCGCGATGCTGCCCGGCAGAACCATGCGCCCGCTCCTCCTGCCGTCTGTCTGCCTGATCGTCAGTTGCGGCGCGCCCGAGCCGGCGCGCATCGGCGTGGTCCTGGGCCCCAATGCCGCGGCGGCGGCCCGCCTCGCCGTTGCCGAAATCAATGCAGCGGGCGGTATAGCCGGCCGCCCGCTCGACCTGGTCATGGTCTCCGGCCGGCA
This sequence comes from Gemmatimonadota bacterium, assembly GCA_016209965.1. Classification (NCBI taxonomy): domain Bacteria; kingdom Pseudomonadati; phylum Gemmatimonadota; species Gemmatimonadota bacterium. The sequence goes on from JACQVE010000336.1 coordinate 13,270, forward strand.
GGCCAACTGGGCGCAGCCGGCGATCGCCGCGGCGGAGAGTCTCGCGACGAATCCGGCGATCGTGGCGGTAATCGGACACTCGAACAGCGCCGCGAGCCTTGCTGCGTCTCAGGTTTACAACGCGCGGGGTCTTGTGCACATTGCGCCCAACACCACGGCACCGCTTTTCAGCCAGGCCGGCCCCTACAGCTTCCGGCTGGTGCCGGACGACCGCCGGCAGGCCAAATTTCTGGCTGCGCAGGTAGGTGTGCGGGCCAGCCCCGCTCGCGTGGCAGTCGTGTATGTGAACGACGACTACGGCCGCGCCCTCGAGCTCGAGCTGAGAGGGCTGCTGGTCAGGCACGGCCACACCATCGTCTACGAAGCGCCGTACCTCGAGGCCGGTGATCCCGGCCACCTGGAAAGGGTGGCGGGTACCGTGGCCGACGCCGTGCCGGAGGTGCTGGTGCTCATCGGGCGGCCGCTGGATCTCGAGCCGTTCCTACGCCACTTGCGCCAGCGCTTGCAGGACCTGCCGATCTTGGGTAGTGACGCGCTGGATGACCCGCACGTCTACCGGAATCGGGACGGTGTGTTCACCGGCGTCCGCTTCGTCCGCTTCATTGACCCGGAAGCGCCGAATCCACGTGTCCAGGCATTGCGCCGGCAGTACCAGCGCGCGATGGGCAGGGAGTTGACCAGCGAGTCCCTTCTCACCTACGACGCCGTCCTGTTACTCGCGGAAGCGCTGCGATCCGGCGCACGGGACCGGGAGGCAGTGCGCCGCTTCCTTGCCTCGGTCGGCCGCGAACGGCCGGCCTTCCAGGGACTCGCCGGCCCCATCGCCTTCGATGGCCACGGCGACGTCATGCGCTCGCACCTGCTCGCCGAGGTCGCGTCTGCCGGCGTGCGGGCCGTCCAGGCTGGCCAGTAACGGCCATGCGCAAGCTATCCGTTCGCCAGTTGATTGTTGCCGGCGCCCTGGCCTGGGCCGTAGCTGCACTGGCCATGCTCGTCGGCGTGCTCGGCTTCTTCACGGCGATGCAGCGGGAGCTGCACCGCGAGACGGACGCCGTGCTTGAGGACGAGCGGCTGGCGGGCCGCATCACGGGCAACCTTTACGCGCAGCTGCTCGAAGCGAGTCGCTACACCCAGGATCCGAGCCCGGCCGGGTTGGCCGCGTTTCGCGAACATGGCACCTCCGTATTCCACGACATCAGGCTCTACCTGTTCCGGAACCTCTCGTCCGAAGAGCGGCTGCTGGTGGAGCGACTGAAGGAGCGGCATCAGGAGCTGGAGGTGCTGGCACAGGACGCATTCGACCTGGCGGCCCGGGGCCGGACGGGGGAGGCGCGGGAGCATGCGGCCCTCATGTTCCGGTCGGCCGACTCGCTGCAAGCCAAGCTGGGCCGGCTGGTGCGGCTGCGGCACCAGGTGCGCACCTCGCTCGAGATGCGGCAGGCGAGCGCGCTCAAAGGCCTGTACGTTCTGAGCCTGGCGCTGGCTTCCATCTTTGGCCTGGTCATCGTGCTCCTCACCCGCTTCCTGCGCGGCCGACTGCTGCTGCCGCTCGAGGAGCTCTCCGCTGCCGCCGCCCGCCTGGGCGCCGGCGACCTCGAGACGCGAGTGCCGGTGCGCCACAATGACGAGCTCGCCGCCGTGGCCCGCAGCTTCAATCGTATGGCCGAGAACCTCGAAGTGGCGCACACGCAGAGAGAAGCTGCCGAGCAGGCGATCCGGCAACGGGACGAGCAGCTCCGCCAGGCGGAGAAGACCGAGGCGATCGGCCGCATGGCCGGTGGTATTGCGCATGACTTCAACAACCTGCTCACTGCGATCCAGGGTCACACCCGGCTGTTGCTAGACAGCCCGGGCTGCCCGCCGTACATCCGTGCCGATCTGGAGGAGGTCGACAGAGCTGCGGAGCGCGCTGCGACGCTGACGCGCCAGCTCCTCGCGTTCGGCCGGAAGCAGGTGCTGCTGCCACGGATCCTCGACCTCAATGTCCTGATCACCGACATCGGCAAGATGCTCGGCCGGCTGATCGGCGAGCACATCGACCTGCGCTTCGAGCTGGCCCCGCACGCCGTCTGTGTCCGGGCCGATCCCAGCCAGCTCGGGCAAGTGCTGGTGAACCTGGTGGTGAACGCGCGGGACGCCCTGGCGAACGGCGGGACGATTACGGTCGAGACCTGCGAGGTCGAGGTCGACGACGCCTTCGCCCGCCGCCGTGCCGGCCTCGAGCCGGGCAGTTACGTGATGCTGGCGGTGTCGGATACGGGCGTGGGAATGGACGAGGAGACGCTGGCTCGCGTGTTCGAGCCGTTCTTCACGACCAAGCAGGTAGGGAAGGGAACGGGGCTCGGCCTGTCCACGGTTTACGGCATCGTCAAACAGAGCGGCGGGCACATCGAAGGGAAGAGTCAGCCGGGCAGGGGGAGCCGCTTCGACATCTACCTGCCGCGCGTCGAGCCCGAGCCGCAGGAATCGCCCGCACCCGCGGCCGCGCGGCAGGGCTCAGGCGGCAGCGAGACCGTGCTGCTGGTCGAAGACGAGCTGGCCGTGCGATCGCTCGCCCGCAGCGTGCTCGAGCGCAGTGGCTACAACGTTCTCGAGGCGCAGGACGGCGAGCATGCCCTCGGCCTCGCCCGCGAATACGGCGCCGCTATCGACCTCTTGCTGACGGACGTCGTCATGCCGGGGATGAGCGGGAAACAGCTCGCCGACCGGCTCTGGCTCGTCTGCCCGCGCACACGCGTGCTCTTCATGTCCGGCTACGCACTACCGGAATTTGCCGAATCCCCGGAGGGCGCGGGAACCCACTGGCTCCTCGCGAAGCCTTTCACGCCCGAAAAACTGGCTCTCAAGGTGCGGCAGGTGCTGGACAGCCGCGATAGTCGGGCCGCTACCGGGTAGGAGCAGGAGCACCGCCTCTGCTCGCGCATCTGGAGCAGCCAGCGAGAGGAAGGGACCCGCCTCAAGCAACCGCACCCTGCGCGCACAGGCGCTCGAGCGCAATGCGGAACCAGACCGTATAGGCTTCCGGCCGCCTCGCCACATCCTGCCGCAGCACCTCGGGTGCTGCCCAGCGCCAGCCATCCGCCTCGAGCGGGTCGGGCGCGGGCTTGCCGTCGAACCGCCCGAGGAAAACGTGGTCGAATTCGTGCTCGGCCACACCCTGGCCGAGCTCCGCCCGATAGGTGAAGCGGAAGGCAGCACGGAGCTCGCAGTCGAACCCCATTTCCTGCTCGAGCCGCCGGTGCGCTGCAGCCAGCGTGTCCTCGCCCGGACGCGGATGGCCGCAGCAGGTATTCGACCACAGCCCTGCCGAGTGGTACTTCGCCGCCGCCCGCCGCTGCAGCAGCAGCTCGCCCGCTGTGTTGAAGACAAAGACCGAGAACGCCCGGTGCAGCCGCGGCGGCTCACGGTGCGCCGCCAGCTTACCCGCGGTTCCCACCTCGAGGTCGTTCTCGTCCACCAGGACCACGCGCTCTTCCAACACGCCTCCGCGGCTATCGGCTCCCTGTCTCGCCGCATCTACGCGGATACCGGAGCGGAAGCAAGTAGGGAAACCGTACGCAAGCGGAAGGGAGCACCTGCTGATGGTATTGATTTAGTGGCATTTGCCATTTATTTTGTGGCATGATGAGGAAAATTCGTGTTGATGGAACGGGCCGGGTCGTCATCCCGAAGGCGATCCGCGAGGCGTCCGGCATCAGCGAGGACACGCCGCTCGAGGTGCGGCTGGAGGGGCGCGAGGTTCGGCTGATCCCGACCGACACAGTACCCCGCCGGCAGGTTCTCGAGAATGGCTGGGTGGTGTTCGATACGGGAGCGTCGCACGCTATCGACATTCACGAGCTCCTCCAGCAAGAGTACGAGCGGCGGGCGCGGGAGCTCGCGGGATGACGGGTGGCGGCCGCGGCGCGGGGGACACGTTTTTCTGCGACACCGCGGTCCTGGTGGCGGCTGCCGATCTGCGTCACGCGCATCACGCTGCTTCGGTGGCGGTGGTGCGCACCGCCTCGCGAACGCGGGCGTTCTGCTCCGCCCATAGCGTAGCGGAGCTATACGCGACCGTTACAAGCCCGGCCTATCGGGACCGTCTCCGGCCCGCGGACGTAGCCGATATCCTGAAGCAGGTGCGCGCGTTGTTTACCGCTGTCGCGCTCACGGCTGCGGAGTACTTCGCCACCGTCGAGGATGCGCTGGCACGGGGGCTCCGGAGCGGTCAGATCTATGACGCGCTGCATCTCGCGGCAGCCGCGAAAGTCGACGCCGCGACGATCTATACATGGAATCTCAAGCATTTCCAGGCTCTCGCGCCTGCGCGCATTGCCGACCGGATCAAGACGCCGTAGGCGGGCAGCGCTCCACGCAGAACGTCGTTTGACGGATTGGTCGTCTTACGGGGCCTCGGGCGCCGCAGCCGCGTCCAGCAGCCAGGAGCGAACCACGCTACCGTCCGGCGCTTCAGCCACCGAGCGCCGCCTCGATGCGTGCGAGTGCGGCGAGCGGATCCCGGCCCAGCTCGAGCCGCAGCGGCCCACGCCCGCGCTGCGCCAGCGCAGCGTAATCTCCGTCGGCCTGCGCGCGCAGCAACCGGCCGAAACTGTGATCAGTTTCCGGTATCTCCAGGTCTTCGGCCGGCTCGTCCACTAGCTGCAGGAAGATCCCGCCTTCCGGCCCGCCCTTGTGCAATTGGCCGGTCGAGTGGAGGAACCGTGGGCCGAAGCCGACCGTAGTCGCCAGCCGGGTGCGCTCGCGCAGCCGCGCGCGGATCCCGGCCAATGCCGCCGCGATCTTGTCGCTCGGCTCGACAAAAGCCTGCAGCGCGATGTAGCCGCCGGGCTCTGCCCCTGCGAGCCAGCGCTCGAACGCCTTGCCGAGCCCCGCGGCGTCCTTGACAGCGACCCCGCCGCTCACGCCCGCGCCGGCGCCGGCCATCGCCTGGCGCGCCATGTCCTTCGCCAGTTGCACGTCGGGCTGATTGAACGGATGGATGCCCAGCACGCTGCCCGCCGCCGCGACCGCGAGCTCCCAGCGAAACATCTCCGCTCCCAGCGCGAGCGGCTCCGGAAGGTGGAAGCGGGCGACGGGGTGGCCTGCGGCCTCGAGTTTCGCGACGGCCTCGTCCAGCGCGCCCGCAGCCTCGTCTGCCAGAGCGAGATGAACGAAGAAGCGGTCGTCGCCGTATGCGTCCGGCATTGCGTGCGCCTCGCCGACAACGGGAACAATACCGCGACCGTCTTTGCCGGTGCTCTCGGCAATGAGCTGCTCGATCCAATCCGGAAAGGCGTTCAGTGCGGGCGAGGTTAGAAACGTCAACTTGTTGCGGCCGGTGCGCGCAAGCTCGCCCAGTGAGGCGCCGAGCAGGAGACCCGGATTGTGCGTCTCCGGCACGCAGAACGCCGCAGCCTCGGCCATGCACCACGCCTGGTCGAGCAGCCCGCGCACGTCGGCGCCGATGAGCGCCGCTGGCACCAGCCCGAACTCGGCAAGCGCGGAGTAGCGCCCGCCCACGTCGGGCGGTGCAAGGCAGGCGGCGCGGAAGCCGCGCTCGGCCGCCAGCTCGGCGAGCGGCGTGCCGGGATCGGTGATCGCGATGAAGTGCCGGCCCGGCTGCTTCACGCGCTCGGCCAGCCGCGCCCAGAAATAGCGGAAGAACGACAGCGTCTCGGTGGTCGTGCCCGACTTGCTCGAAACCACGAACAGTGTGGTAGTCAGGTCCACGGCGCGTTCGACCGCGCGCACCGCCGCAGGGTGTGTGCTGTCGAGCACGCGCAATCGCGGATACCCGGCCGCGTTGCCGAGCGTGCGCTGGAACACCTCGGGCGCCAGGCTGGAGCCGCCCATGCCGAGCAGTACGACGTCGCGGATGCCTTCGTACTTGACGTCGGCCGCCAGATCCTCCAGCTCGTCCACGCGCTCGCTCAGCAGCTCCGGCAGCCGGAGCCAGCCCAGCCGGTCGGTCAGCTCGGGGACGGGCTGCGCGGACCACAGCGTCGCATCGTGCCGCCACAGCCTGTGGCCGAAGCCGGACTCCGTCCACTCGCGCAGCCGCTTGTCAACGGCCGCGCCGGAGCGCACCAGCGCGTACTCCGCGCGGCCCGCGTGCCCCGCGTGTTCCGGGCCGCACTCGCCCACCCGCAGCGCCTCACCCTTCTCCAGGATCGAAGCGAGCAGCTCGTCGAAGGAGTCGACAAATTTGCGCACGCCATCGTCCTGCAACTCCCGCGTCACCTCGTTGAAGTCGATGTCCAGCTCGGCGAGGGCCTCGAGATCCCGGGCCGCGCCCTCGAGGTCCTGCTCCAGTGCCGTGTCCGCCCGGCCGTGGTCCAGCAACGCCACCAGCGTGTCGGGCGGCAGGGTATCGACCGTGTCGGGGCCAATCAGCGCCTCGACGTAGTGCATGTCCGGGTAGCGCGGGTCCTTGGTGCTCGTGCTCGCAAACAGCACGCGTTGCGCGCGCGCGCCGCGCGCGCGCAGCGGCGCGAACTCAGGGCCACCGAATATCTCGCGGTAGCGCGCGTACGCGCGCTTCGCGTTCGCAATAGCAATGCGCCCGCGCAGCGCGGCCGCCGCCGCACCGCCTCGCGAGTCCAGCAGCGGATCGACTGCGCTGTCGATGCGGCTCACGAAGAAGGAGGCCACGGAAGCGACGCGCGACGGATCGGTGCATGCCTGCAGCCCACGCAGGTACGCGGCGGCGACGTCATCGTAGTGCCGCAGCGAGAACATCAGCGTGACGTTCACGTTGATGCCCTCCGCGATCAGCCGCTCGATGGCCGGGATGCCGGCGGGCGTGGCCGGCACCTTGATCATGACGTTGGGCCGGGCGAGCGTGCGCCAGAGCCGCCGCGCCTCCGCGAGCGTGCTAGCGGTGTCGGCGGCCAGCCGCGGCGAGACCTCGATGCTGACGAACCCGTCGGCGCCATTCGTCTCCTCGTAGACGCCGCGGAACAGGTCGGCCGCGCGGCCGATGTCGGAAACGGCGAGCGCCTCGAACAGTGCCTCGCCGGTCGCGTGCGGGTCCCGCTCGAGCAATGCGCGCAGCTCGGCGTCGTACTCGTCGCTGCCCGCGATTGCCTTCGCGAAAATCGACGGGTTGCTGGTCAGGCCGCGCAGCCCCGCCGCGATCAGCTCAGCCAGCTCGCCGCTGTCCATCAAGCTCCGGCGGATGTACTCGAGCCATGCGGACTGGCCGTAACGGAGCAGATCGTGCATTGTCGCCACTGTGTCGCTACCCTCCCGCGAGCGCCGGGCCGGCGCCCAGGTGATTCCGCGCCTGAGCGCAGACGCCAGGAGGCGGCGCGCCCCGACCCGCGAGCGCCGGGTCAGGGGCCGGCCTCGCCATGTTGACTCATGTTGACTGCCACTCCCGCGCGCGGTGGCGTCACCGTAACACGGTAGTCTGACCCGAGCCGACGTACGGCCCGCCGTCGCCGCGCTGGCCGTAACCGTCATGATTGTAGCGGCGCCACCACCACCTCCCTGGCCGGGAAACGCCACTGTGAGCCGGGCGGGCGGTTCGCGATCCCCAGCTCGCCGTGATTAGGGTCCTCGTTGTTGTGGGGATCGCGGATGTTGACGGGATGAATGCGAATATAGTGACGCGGCACGTCGGACAACAACGTGCCTTCGGTCGTGACGGTCCACGCCTCGACGTGGCACTCGAGCGGCTCCCGCAGCGGCGCGTTGCGCTAGCCCAGGTTCGGCGCGAACAGCACTTCGCCGGTCCTCGCGTTGACCTGACCGGCGACGCCGATGCCGAGCGCCGCCGGCCGTGCGCCGGCCGCCTCGGCCACGCAGCCGCGTGCAGAATCGATGATCGAGTCGCCCACGCCCTCATAGCCCACCGCGCAGTCCGTCTCGCCACGCTGCGATGCTACGACGCGGCCCTCCGCATCGTTCCGCGCCCGGACCTCCAGAAGCAGAGCGCGCCGCCGACGGGATCGAGCTGCACCAGACGCTCCGTTCCGGACCGGTACAGGCCCGATCGGTCTGGTGCAGATGCGTGGCGCGGACCACCAACCCCCTTGCGTGCCGTGCCGCCGGTGATTATCACAGTGCCCGGGGCCGGCCGCCGGTCCTTCCCACCGCCGCTGTTGCGCCGCTCCTCGCGCCTCGTGATGGAGGGCTCTCCCCATGTACCGCTACGTGCCCGTTCCGACCCGTCCTCGCCTGGCCGCCGTGCCCGTGGACATGCCGATCGACGTGCTGATCGCGATCTCGCACCTGACGCCGGCGTACAACCCGTTCCTGATCTTCCGCGACCTGCTCGGTCATTTCGGCTGGGACCGCGCGCTCAAGGTCGTGGCGCCGCGGCTCTGGGCTCCGGCGTGGAGTCCCGAGCAGCTCGCGCTGCTGCCGGCGCAGGCGGAGGTCCCGCCCGCGCACCTGCCGCGCATGCTGGCGGAGGCCTTCCCGGGCGAGTCCCCGTGGCCGCAGCAGTACGAGGTCGTGCACTACATCGGCAGGATCGGCACCGGTCCGGGCGGCGAGGCCGAGCCGGTGCTGCGGCTGCCTCGCCCGGACCGCACCGTGGGCCCGGCCGAGCTGCGGGACCGGCTGCTCGCGGTGAGCACGCGCCTGCTGATCCTGGAGGTGTCGCGCAGGAGCAGGCGGGAGGCCGTCCGCCTGGCCGAGCAGATCGCGCTGGCCGGCGGTCCCGCCGCCCTGGTGATCGTCCGCCTCGAGGCCACGCCGCTGCACGACTACGTGCGCGAGGTCTACGCGGGGATCCTGCACAACCGGCCGCTGCCCGAGGTGGCCGCGGCCGCGGAGGGCATGGGCCCGGACCTGGACGTCACGTTCGTGATGGGCGAGGGCGGCGAGAGCATGCTGCGCTTCGATTCGCTGCTGGACCGGCTCACGGTTCGTGCATCCGAGCTGGCGAGCAGGGCGGGCGACAAGGTCGCCGATCTCCTGGGCACCAGGCGCTACCTGCACATGCGGCAGGTGGACCGGGTCAGGACGCGGCTGGACGAGTTCGACCGGCTGTCCGAGCGGGTGGAAGGGGTGCGGGTCGAATCCGGGGAGGCGATCGACTACGTGCGCGCGCACGCGTGGGAGCACGAGAGCGAGGGTGTCGTTCCGCTCGCCGCGGCCAAGGAAGCGGTCGAGGCCATGGAAACCGATGTCGACCGCCTGACGGCCATGTACGAGGACCTCGCCGCAGAGCTCGAGGCCGAGGCCGCGCACGCGCCCCGCGTGCTCAACGCCAACTTCGCCGACCCGGAGGCCGGCCAGGCCGTGGCGCCGGACCGCAGCCTGGTCGCCGGACGTGCCTACCACCTGCTCGTCGACGTCGGGCCCCGCTGGGACAAGCTGTCGAGCATCGTCGCCGGCAGCGGCGGGTTCCCGGAGCAGGCACTGCCGCCCGACCGCGACGGCTACGTGATCCGCGTCGTCGTCATCTCGAGCGATTTCACGCCGCACACCGCCTCGGCCGAGATGTGGGTGCCTCGCCACACGGGTCGCAGCCGGCCGTACATCCAGGGGAAGCCGGCGGGGCGCAGCGGGCCGGTCGCGCTGCGGCTCGTCACGCCCGAGCTGCCGCGACGCGGCGCCACGCCCGGCGAGCCGTTCGTCGCGCGGGCCCGGCTCTCGCTGTACCACGAGAACAACCTGCTCCAGTCCGCCGTGGTCTGCGCCAACGTGACGCGGGACGCGCCGGTCGAACTGGCGACGCCGAACGCGGTCGAGGTGGACTACGCGCTGACCGCGACCTTCGACGCGGCCGACGAGAAGTTCGGCCGCCGCCGGGTCCGCTTCCCCTGGGAGAAGGAGGAAGCGGCACACGACGTCGCAGTCAACCTGACGCTGAACCGCGCGGGCGCGGGCGAGCACCGCATCATCGTGAGCGGCGACCCGGAGCACACACCGGCCTGGGTGCCGTTCAGCCCGCTCGCGGCTGAGGATACGCTCGAGCGCGTGCGCGGCGAGCTGCTCAACTGCTTCTGGCGGCGGGACAATTCGGGCAATCCCGTCTACGCGGCCGGCCGGCCTGTCCCCGGCCTCGACGAGAACCACGGCAAGCCGCGCCGGCAGTTCGGGTACGACCTGTGGGTGCTCGCCCGGCAGGGCTGGCGGCTCTACAGCATGATCCTCCAGCACCTGCAGCCGGAGGATGCGAGGAGGTCGGGCGTCGACTGGCGGGACGACCTGCGACGTCGCCTGGAACGTGCCGGCGTGATCCAGATCGCGAGGACGCGGCCGGCGAACTTCGCCTTCCCCTGGACGCTGGTCTACGAGCACCCGATCACGCGCGCCGACGCGATCACGCCCTGCCCCGTGCTGCGAGAAGAATGGTCGGAGGCGGGGATCCGGAACGCGCCGCCCGCGCCGCGCTGCCCGGTCGAGGAGGCCGGGCGCCACCCGGCCGAGAACGTGCTCTGCCCCTACGGGTTCTGGGGGCTCAAGCACATGATCGAGCAGCCGATCTCGGTGATCGACCTGCGGACGGGCGAGCTGCGCGACGCGCCCACGCGCATCGGCATCCTCGAGGGGATCGACCTGGCGATCGGCTGGACGCGCGACCCGCAGCTCGACGCGGGGCGGATGGCCGAGCACCACACGCGGATCACCGGCACCGGCGGGCTGCGCCTCGTCCCGGTCGGACGCAACCCGGCCGACACCGCGACGCACGTGCGGGAGATCCTGCCCGTCTGCAGCGTCGCCTACTTCCTGTGTCACGGCGAGGACGATGACGAGGCCGGCGAGGCGTACATCGGCATCGGGCTGCGCGACGCCAATGCCGACCACCGCATCTACCCGAGTACCGTCACCGGC
>JACQVE010000337.1 GCA_016209965.1 Gemmatimonadota bacterium
AAGCCCGCCCGCGCTTAACCTTCCAAGTCTGTCCGGCTCTGTTGGCCGGACCGCTGCGGGGGCATGCGTCCCCGCGTTTTTTCGCTAGCGAGCCGGGGGGAGAGGACGCACCAGGGTCATGCCGACCATCAACCAGTTGATCCGCCGCGGCCGGCGGAAGGTGGAGAAGCGGGATAAGGCGCCCGCTCTGCAGGCGAACCCGCAGAAGCGGGGCGTGTGCACGCGCGTGTACACCACCACGCCCAAGAAGCCCAACTCGGCGCTGCGCAAGGTGGCGCGCGTCCGGCTGACCAACGGCTACGAGGTCACGGCCTACATCCCGGGGGAGGGGCACAACCTGCAGGAGCACTCGATCGTGCTGATTCGCGGCGGCCGCGTGAAGGATCTGCCGGGCGTGCGTTACCACATCATTCGCGGCACGCTGGATGCCAGCGGCGTGGGGGACCGGCGCCAGGGCCGTTCCAAGTACGGAGCCAAGAGGCCGAAGTAGCCATGAGTCGACGGCAACGCGCGGTGAAACGGGAGGCGCCGCCGGACCCGCAGTACGGTTCGACGACGGTCTCCAAGTTCATCAACAGCCTGATGTTCGAGGGGAAGAAGTCGGTGGCCGAGCGCATCTTCTACGACGCCATGCGCATGGTCGAGGAGAAGACCGGTCAGCCGGCGATCAACGTGTTCAAGCAGGCGTTGAACAACGTGAAGCCGGTGCTCGAGGTGAAAAGCCGTCGCGTGGGCGGTGCGACCTACCAGGTGCCGCTCGAGGTGCGGCCGGAGCGGCGCACGGCGCTGGCCATGAAGTGGCTGGTGACGTATTCGCGCGAGCGGGGCGACAAGACCATGGCGGAGCGGCTGGCCAACGAGCTGCTGGCCGCCAGCCGCAACGAGGGGAACGCCATCAAGAAGAAGGATGACACGCACCGGATGGCGGAGGCCAACAAGGCCTTCGCGCATTACCGGTGGTAGAGGCGCCCTTCCCGGGCGGGCCATACGAGCCGGAGCTCGTGAGCCCGTCCCGGGCGGCGTCGATAAGAATCTAGATTATGCCCAGACTCACGCCGCTACCAAAGCTTCGCAACATCGGCATCATGGCGCACATCGATGCCGGGAAGACGACGACCACCGAGCGGATCCTGTTCTACACCGGGCGGGTCCACCGGCTGGGCGAGGTGCATGACGGCGCTGCCACCATGGACTGGATGGAGCAGGAGCGCGGCATCACCATCACCTCCGCGGCCACGACCTGCTACTGGCAGCGCCTGGGCGAGGACTTCCGCATCAACATCATCGACACGCCCGGCCACGTGGACTTCACGGTCGAGGTGGAGCGGAGTCTGCGCGTGCTGGACGGCGCCATTGCCGTGTTCTGCGCCGTGGGCGGCGTCGAGCCGCAGTCGGAAACGGTGTGGCGTCAGGCGGACCGCTACGCCGTGCCTCGCATCGCCTTCGTCAACAAGCTGGACCGCGTGGGCGCGGACTTCGAGCACGTGGTGGACATGATCCGGGATAGGCTGGGCGCCCGGGCGTTCCCCGTGCAGTACCCGCTGGGACAGGGCGAGCTGTTCACGGGCGTGATCGATGTGCTGCGGCGGCAGGGACTGGTCTACGACGAGGAGTCGCTCGGCGCCCGCTGGACCGAAGGGCCTGTGCCCGATGCGCTGAGTGACCGCGTCGAGACGCTGCGCCACGACCTGTTGGAAGCGGCAGTGGAATACGACGAGGAGCTGCTCGAGCGCTACCTCGAGGGCGCGGAGCTGGAGGAAGCCGAGATCCGTCGCGCCATCCGCAAGGCGACCATTTCCGGGGGACTGGTGCCGGTCTTCTGCGGCTCGGCCTTCAAGAACAAGGGCGTGCAGCAGCTTCTGGACGGCGTCATCGACTACCTTCCCTCTCCCGTGGATATCCCGCCGGTTCGCGGCCATCTCCCGCACCATGACTCGACCACCGTAGAGCGCAGCGCCGCCGATGACGAGTCGTTCGCCGGGCTGGCCTTCAAGATCACGACCGACCCCTACGTCGGGAAGTTGACCTACTTCCGCGTTTACTCGGGCTCGCTCAAGGCCGGCTCCTACGTCTACAACTCGACCAAGGACCGGCGGGAGCGGGTGGGGCGTCTGCTCCAGATGCATGCCAACCATCGGGAGGAGCGGGACGAGGTGTTTGCCGGCGACATTGCCGCTGCCATCGGCCTCAAGGACACGAAGACGGGTGACACGCTGTGTGACGCCGGCCACCCCGTGATCCTGGAGGCCATGCGCTTCCCGGAGCCGGTGATCAGCGTGGCCATCGAGCCGCGCACGAAGGCGGATCAGGACAAGCTCTCCCAGGCGCTGGGCAAGTTGGCCGAGGAGGACCCGACGTTCCGCGTGCACACCGATCCCGATACAGGGCAGACCATCATCAGCGGGATGGGCGAGCTGCACCTCGAGATCCTGGTCGACCGGCTGAAGCGTGAGTTCCGCGTGGACGCCAACATTGGCCGGCCCCAGGTCGCGTACCGGGAGACGATCCGCCGGGCGGCGCAGAATGTCGAGGGGAAGTTCATCCGCCAGACGGGCGGCCGCGGGCAGTACGGCCACGTCATCATCAACATTGCGCCGGCCGAGCCGGGCCAGGGCTTCGTCTTCGAGGACAAGATCATTGGCGGCACCATTCCCCGGGAGTACATCGGTCCCGTCGAGCAGGGGATCAAGGAGGCCATGGAGACGGGCGTGCTGGCCGGCTACCCCATGGTAGATGTCCGGGTCGAGCTGATCGACGGCTCGTATCACGACGTGGACTCCAGTGAGATGGCCTTCAAGATCGCCGGGTCCATTGCGCTCAAGGAGGGTGTGCGGCGCGCGGAGCCGGTGCTGCTCGAGCCCATCATGGATGTCGAGGTCGTGACACCGGCCGACTACCTGGGCGATGTGATGGGCGACCTGTCCAGCCGCCGCGGCCGCATCGGCGGCATGACCCAGCGCGCGGATGCCCAGGTCATCGGCGCCAGCGTGCCGCTGGCCGAGATGTTCGGCTACTCGACCACGCTGCGCTCGCTCAGCCAGGGGCGCGCCGTCTACTCCATGCAGTTCTCGCATTACGAGGAAGTGCCCAAGTCCAAGGCCGAGGAAATCATCTCCAAAGTGCGCGGGTAGCGAGCCAGGGGGGAGCCATGGCGAAGGCGAAGTTTGAGCGGACGAAGCCGCACGTGAATGTAGGGACGATCGGGCATGTGGATCATGGGAAGACCACATTAACGGCGGCG
>JACQVE010000338.1 GCA_016209965.1 Gemmatimonadota bacterium
CGCACCCAGGAGCAGGCCCTGGGATGCCTGCGCAGCGGCGGGCGCCTCGTGCTGGTGGGCTACAGCCCGGAAGCCATGCGGCTCAACGCGGGGCGGGTCATGTTCCGGGAGATCGAGGTGCTGGGCTCCTTGGGCTGCCGGCCCGTGGACTACCCCCGGGTCATCGAGCTGGTGCGCAGAGGGCGCATCGCGCTCGAGCCCCTGGTCACTCATCGCTTCCCGCTGGAGCAGATCGACGAGGCGTTCGACGCGCTGCGGAGCGGCGGGGCGCTGCGCGCGGTCGTCATGCCCTGAAGCGGTGGGGCCGGCCTGCTGCAGCCGGGCGCCGGCCGATCCTGTGCAGGTAGCGCTGTGGCAGGTGCGCCGCTGGCGCTGGCGGCTTGAGCTGGGCGAGTGCGGCGGGCCGTCGTGAATTGTCCTACTGATGCTGACAGGCCGGGACATCCTACCCCTCAGGGGTTGGCCCTGCGGCCCGAAAATGGCCGTGGGACGCGGTTTTTCGCCAGGCGGGCGGCGGTACAGCCATTGCCGCTGTAGCGGCGGTCCCGCGAGAGGAGGGCGTCATGTCCGCTGCCGCGCGTGTGCAGAGCGGGTCGCCGCCGCTGCTGGTCGACCTGATCGAGCTGATCCCTCGGCCATCGAGCTTCTTCCCCGTGCTCTTCCGGCGGGCGGAGTATGAGGCCCTGCCCGAGCTGGTCTTCTCCGCCTCGGCCGGAGTGTTCGTGGCGTATCACGCCGCCCGCTGGGTCGCCCTTGGTGAGCGCCTCGGCTTCGCTACGGCCGCCTTGATCGTCTTGCTGGTGGGCGCCGTGCTGGGGTTGGTGGCGCTGTATTTCGCGGGCGGGCTGCTCTCCTGGAGCGCCGACGCCCTCGAGGGCGAGGGCAATACGGAGCGCATGTACGCGGTGTTCGGCTACTCGAGCTGGCTCTTCCTGCCGCTGCTGGCGGTGGTCGTGCCCACGGAGCTCGCCTTTTATGGCACGGCGGCGCTTTCCGCGGTGCGGCCGGAGGCGCCTGCCCTGGCGGTCTGGGGGATACGCGCACTGGAGCTGGCGACACTCGCCATGTGGGCCATGCTCGTGACCAGGGGTACGGCAGTTGCGGCGCGGCTCGCGGACGTGAAGGCGGCAGAGGTGATTGCGCTTTCCTTGATCGAGATCGGCGGGATTGCGCTGCTGCTGCTGGTGATCGTGATACTCTCGTTCATGTATTGAGATTCCGCATGCGGCACCTTTCGCTGCGCTTCACGCTGGGCCTCGTGCTGGTCGACGTCGCGCTGGTCGGCGGGCTGCTGGTCGCGACCAGCCTGTGGAACACGCGCGCGCAGCGACACGACGCCCTGATCATCAACCTGACCGGGCTGCAGCGCATGCTCAGCCAGAAGATGGCCAAGGAGGCGGCGCTCGGGCTGGTGAAAGGGGACGGGCCGCGCTACGTCGAGCAGATGCACGCCACGGCCCACGAGTTTGCCGTGGACCTGCGCGCACTGATCCAGGGCGGCCCGGCGCAGTACATGGGCACCCTGGTCTGGCTGCCGCCCGCAGAGGACCCGGAGTTCCTGGCGGCGCTCGAGCGCGTGCAGGCGGACTGGGAGCCGCTGCACCGCGCGGCGCACGCGGTGCTGGAATCGGAGCCGGCCAGTCCCGCGTTCCAGCAGGGTGTGGCCGATCTGGAGCGCCTTTCTGGCGCCATCTTGACCAAGGTCGACGCTGCCGTCCGCGTCTACGAGGCGGCGGCAGAAGCCCGGGTGTCGCGCCTCGAGTTGGCGCAACTCGGCTTCCTGGCCGCCGGCGCGCTGGTCCTGCTGCTCAGTTACGCGCTCATCGTGCAGCGGGTGCTGCGGCCGGTGCGCGCGCTGGAGGCCGCGGCCAGCCGCATTGCGGCCGGGGACCTGGACAGCGCCGTGGACGTGCGGGTCGGCAACGAGCTGGGCAGGCTGGGAGAGGTGCTCGAGGGTATGCGTCGCGCCGTGAAGCAGCGGGGCGAGGTGGCGACACTCGAGTCCCGCGGCTGATCCTGCCCATGACGTGGCCGTGCGACGCTGGCGAGGCCCGGTTATCGACGGGAGGTCTTTCGGGCCAGCGCCGGCGCCGCACGGCGACCATGCCGGCCATGCTGGCCAATACCTGCGGGGCCCGGGACATGTCGTTCACGTAGTTGTGACGGGTACCACTGAGCACCGGCGTCCCACGCGCCTCAGGCTGTGGGGCAGACGACCGCAGCCCCCCGGGCCTTCCCTTCCCGCAGGTCGCGCAGCGCTTCATTGGCCTTTTCCAGGGGGTAGGTCTGCGCCTCCACCCGAATGGGGATGCGCGGCGCGAGGGCCAGGAACTCGAGGCCGTCCTGCCGGGTCAGGTTAGCCACGGAGCGGAGGACCCGCTCACCCCAGAGGAGGTGGTAGGGGAAGGAAGGGATATCGCTCATGTGAATGCCGCCGCAGACGACCACGCCGCCCCGGGCCACGGCGCGCAAGGCGATGGTCACCAGCTCCCCCGCCGGCGCGAAGATGATCGCTGCGTCCAGCTCGACGGGGCAGGGCTCGTCGGCCGCGCCTGCCCAGGCGGCGCCCAGCTCGAGGGCGAAGCGCTGGCCGGCGGCATCGCCGGGGCGCGTGAAGGCGTAAACCTTCCGCCCCTGATGCTTCGCCACCTGCACCAGGATATGCGCCGCGGCGCCGAAGCCGTAGAAGCCGACCCGCTCCGCATCCCCGGCCAGCCGCAGCGCGCGGTAGCCGATCAGGCCGGCGCATAGCAGCGGTGCGGCCTGGAGATCCGGGTAATCGGCCGGGATGGGGAAGCAGAAGCGCTGGTGCGCCAGTGCGAACTCGGCGAATCCGCCGTCGAGCTGGTAGCCGGTGAAGCGGGCGCGGCCGCAGAGGTTCTCCCGGCCGCTCCGGCAGTAGCGGCACTGCCCGCAGGTCCAGCCCAGCCAGGGCACGCCCGCGCGCTCGCCGGGGGCGAAGTCGCCCCCACCACCGCCCGCCTCCACCACCTCGCCCACGATCTGGTGACCGGGCACCAGCGGCAGCTTGGGCTCGGTCAGCTCGCCGTCCACCACGTGCAGGTCCGTGCGGCACACGCCGCAGGCGCGGACGCGCAGCAGGAGCTGGTCCGGCCCCGGCCGGGGCACCGGCAGTTCGCCCTCCCGGAGCGGCCGGCCGGGAGCGTCCAGGATCATCGCCCGCATGGGTGCCTCAGTGGTCGAGTTCCTAGGCGCGGTCACGCCGAATGCGACCGTACTTGCGAATTCGACCACTAAGATCGGCTGCGCGGCGGCTCGCGGGCAAGAATGAGGCCCTGCCTCATGGCTCGTCGGCTTTCCCCGCACACGGCTTTTCAGCTCCGTTCCCGGAGAGCCGGCCGTTGTGAAGCGCAAGTGCCCGCAGCCG
>JACQVE010000339.1 GCA_016209965.1 Gemmatimonadota bacterium
GGCGGAGGATGGCGTCGCCTGCCGCTGTGGAAGGAGGCAACGCGGGCACTGCGCGCTTGGTTGGCTGTACGTGGGTCGCCCCCGACTCCCGAGGTCCTCTTGAATGCCCGCGGCGAGGCTCTCACCAGTTCGGGGTTTAGCAACAGGCAGCGCTGGTATGAGATGGAAAGGCTGCGAAATCCAAAGTTACTTCGGCTACTTTGGCGGCCCTCTGAAGGTTGGCTTCCCGGGCGCGGCCGTCGCCCGGCGTCGGCGGCTCACACCAGAGGGTCGCGGACCTGGAGAAACGGGAAGCGATGGAAGTCCGAGTCGCGGGTATAAATCCGCCGGATCCCGTGCTCGCGCATCAAGGCGGCCGTATGGACGTCATGGAACACGTTGCCGGCCAGCCCGGGCACCAGCCCTAGAACCTCCGCCACAACGTCCGCGTGCCGATCCGTCTCCACCAGGACCCGTAGTCCTGGCGACGCCAGCAGCGCTCTCACGAATCCCGCTGCCTCGACCGCCGTCCACGGCCGCTCCAACACTCGGGGATGCGTCACGATCCGCAGGAACTCGTAAACCACGCCCCAGGTGGTGTACCAGGGTGTCCGCTGGCGCCGCCACGCCTCCAGCAACTCCCGACAACGTGCATGCTCCGGAACGCTCCGGTTCGCCGCGTAGATCAGGACGTTCGTGTCCACGAGGAACACTAGCTAGCTAGCCCTCCATCACGTGCTCCAGCGCTTCCCGGTTGGCCAGATCGACCGCCGGGCGGCCGCCATCGAACGCGGGAAGCGGCGGAACCTCCCCGCCACCCGGCTCCGCCTCATCGAGCAGCCGCCGCAGCGCCTCCTCGACCAGCTCCGAGATCGTCCGTCCCCGGCGCGCAGCCTCGGCGCGCAGCCGCGCCATGACGGGGTCTGGAATCACCAGCGTCGTTTTCATATGGAAAACCATATGCTGGCTATGGCTTGCCGTCAAGCGGTGCGGCGCCGACTCGTCGGAGGCCCTGGCCAGGAACGTGCGCGGATGCGGCGCCCGCCTTAGTTTTCCGCCGATGCGCCGGTACTTCGTCCACCTCTTCGTAACCGCGGCGGCGGTCGCGATCTATGCCGGCTGTGGTGTGGCGACGCATCGCGAGGCGGTGCGCGTCGTCCGCGTCGCGCCGGATGCGCCCGTGGCTGCGACGTCGTATTCCTCCACGAACCAGCCGAGCCGATTGCAGGCCGTGCTCGACACCGTACGTGGCCCTGCCCGCATCCTCCTCGCCCCTGGCCGCTACCACCTCGCCGCTGCCGCCTACCAGGACCCGACGTGCGGCAACTGTGAGGACCCAGCGACGGCCGTGCCCGCGACGCTCGGCATGCGCGTGAGCGGCGTCGGGATCGAGATCACGGGCGCGCACGCGGACAGCGCCATTATCCACACGCGCGCCGGCTACGGCATCCTGTTCGAGGACTGCGACGGCTGCGCGCTGCGCGGCGTGACGGTCACGGGCGGCGTGCGCGATGCGGACGGCCGCGCGACCGACGGCGCCGTTGTCGTCCGGCGCGGCACGGTCGCGCTAGAGGCGTGCCGCATCCGCGACAACATCGGCGACTCGGCGACCGTCGCGAGCGTGGTGGTCGGCATCGCGGGCGCCGTCGGCCGCGAGAACGCGCGCATTGAGGTCACTGGCTGCCGCATCGAGCGCAACTCCTGGGATGGCATCGCGCTGTACCGCGACGCGCGCGCGACGATCCGCGACAACATCATCGATGGCGTGAACAAGGCGTCGGGCGGGCGCGTGGGCGGCGGGCGCGGCGTAGGCATCGGGCTCACCTGGAATGCCCAGGCCGACGTCGCCGGCAACCTGGTCCGCCGCTACTGGAAGGGCATCGGCGTGTTCGTGGACGCACGCGCGAACATGCGGCACAACATCGTCGAGGACGTGCTCACCTGGGGGATCGCGTACTGGGGTGCGGGGCGCGGCCGCGCCGTCGCATTCATCGAGGAGAACGTCGTTTTCGAGACCGGCGCGTGCGGCGTAATGCTGGACCGCGCGGGCGACGCGGCGGGGGACACCGCCGCCGCGGCCGGCAGCTTCGTCGCGAACGTCGTGGTCAGGACCGGGCAGAACCCGCGCTACGACTCGGGCGAGCCGTACTGCACGCAACGGCCCGTCGCGCGCGAGAACGTGCCGGGCGGGTTCACCGAACGCAACAATCTCTTCCATGACAACCGCCAGCCGGGCGAGGCACCGCGCGAGCCGGAGCTGGATGCCGGGGCGTTCGGGCGCGCGGCCGCGCCACTGCTCGAGCGATTGCGGCGGTTCCCGGCGCTGCGCGAATCGGAGTTCCTGCGGGCGTTCGGCAGCCGACGCGGCACTTCGAGTTCGGCGAGCGCGGTATTACCGGCCGCATCATCGAAGGTGCGCGCCGGGAGTCCAGCTATTTCGTTCCGATCGCGGCCGGCCGGCGCCAGACCGCCCAGCTCACGCTCGAGGCGGAATGGACGCGCGACCGCCTGCGGGCCAACGAGCTGGTGAACCGGATCCGGGAGAAGGTGGGCATCTGGAGGAAGGGCGGTTACGCCGGCGTGACCACGACTACCGCACGGCTGCTCCAGTACTGGACGCATCCGGAGCGCGATCGGAAGCTCTTCGTCTGCCAGATCGAGGCGATCTAGACCGCGATCTACATCGCGGAGGTGGCCGCCAAGTATGGCGACGCCTGGATGATCAACGTGCTGCGCGATGCCAACGCGACCGGTGGCAACCCCGATAGTTTCCGCATCGCCCTCAAGATGGCGACCGGCGCGGGCAAGACCGTGGTGATGGGCATGCTGATCGCCTGGCAGGCGCTCAACAAGATCGCAAGCCCGCAGGACGCGAGATACAGCGATGCGTTCCTGATCGTGTGTCCCGGCATCACGATCCGCGACCGCCTGCGTGTACTTCTGCCCAACAATCAGCTCCTACATGTGTAGCATTTACAGCACTCATGTGAGCCCTCCCTCGCAACCCCACGGCGGGAGCTCGGCTGGAACGCGTTCCGCGCGCGGCGGCTTGGATCCGTGGCTGGAGGCCGTCACTCGAAGTGCTCCGCTCTCCCCCCGCCCCTACTTGCAGGGCAGGAACCGGACCGTCGTCTCCATCTCGCGGAGGACGCGGCCCAGCGCCGCCACCGTCCCGGCGATCTCCTCCTCTGTGGTGTAGCGGGAGAGGGAGAACCGCACCGCGCAGTGGGCGTCGGCCTCGCTCCTCCCCATCGCGATGAGGACGTGCGTCGGCTCCGGTGAGCCCGAC
>JACQVE010000340.1 GCA_016209965.1 Gemmatimonadota bacterium
GAGCTTGGTAACGTCCGCCACGTTCTGGTTGCGGCGCTCGGCCACTGCCGTGCCGCACACGCCCTGACCGACGGGGATCCTGGCGTGTTCGGTCGATTGGCCAACATAGTTGTGCAGCCAGAGCACGTTCTCCTCGGGATCCAGCAGGTAGACGCCGACCCAGTGGAAGCGCTCGTCAGACGCGTGGATGGTCTTCACCGCCTGGCGCAAGATAGCGTCCGAGAGGTACCCCTCTTCCCGCATCTCCTGCAGCCGTTTTACCAGTTGGGATGCTTCGAGCATGGAACGTCCTCACCTCGCATCAAGGGGTTGGGGGCCCACCAGGAAGGCGCACGCCGACGGCCCACGCCAGTCCGGGATGGGCCGCGGACCAGGCCACCCGTGAAGGCCACTGGTACAGCATGTCCCGCGCCGTATCGGCGCCGGCCCGGGCATCATCGGGGAACGAAGTCTGTGTCCAGGCCCAGCTCGCGCACGAATGAAGCGATCAGGCGCGCGCCGTTCTCGAGATCCTGCAAACTGATGATCTCGTTGGGGGAGTGCATGTAGCGGTTGGGAATGGAAACGAGGCCTGTGGGCACACCTGCGCGCGACAGGTAGATCGCGTCCGCATCCGTGGAGGTGAAGCGCGGCGACGCCGTGATGGTATAGGGAATCGCCTCGCGCTCCGCGACGCTCACCAGGCGCTCGAAGACCAGGGGGTGCACGGCCGAGCCGCGGGTGAGCACGGGCCCGCCGCCCAGCTTATGGTCGCCCAGCTCCTTCTTGTCCATGCACGGGTAGTCGGTGGCGAAGGTCACGTCCACGACCAGGGCCACGTGGGGCTCCACCTGGAACGCACTCGTGCTCGCGCCGCCGCCGTGATAGCTGATCTCTTCCTGAGCCGTGGCCACGGCCGTCACCTGCGCGGTGGGCCGATCCTGCGAGAGGAGGCGCAGTGCCTCGAGGACCACGAAAGCGCCGATACGGTTGTCCACGGCGCGGCTCGCGATCAGGCCATCGCTCAGGTCCACGGCTTCGGCATCGATCACCGCCGGGTCGCCGACCCGTACGCCCTTGCGCAGCACGGCGTCCCGCCCCTTGATGCCGACGTCGACCCAGAGGTCCGAGAGCTTGGAGGCCTTCTCTTTTTCCTCATTTTTCTGGGCGTGGACCGGCTTCTTGCCGATCACGCCCCGAACGCCGCCATCCTTGCAGAGCAGCAGCACCCGCTGGCCAACCAGCACCTGAGCATCCCAGCCGCCGATCCCATCGACGTAGAGGAACCCGTCATCGTCGATGTGGGTGACCATCAGGCCGATCTCGTCGATGTGGCCGGCCAGCATGACCCGCAACGCACCATTGTTTCCCAGCGTAGCCATCGAGTTGCCGCTGACATCGGCCTCTACGCGGTCGGCGAAGGTGGCCGCTTCCTCCCGCCACACGCGGGCGACGGCGGCCTCGAAGCCGCTGGGCCCCGGGGTGTTCAACAATCGTTTCAGGAACTCCACCGAGTGCTCGTCCACTTGTTCGCCTTTCACCTGCGAGTGCCACGGGAAAAATCAAAAGATAGATGCTAGCAGCGGCGACGGCCAGACGGTGCGCCCGCGCGCTGTCGCGCGGTTAGCGTTGTAACTTACTGTGCCTTGCCGCCTTTCGCCAAATGGGGTAGCATTGCTTGAAGGGGGACCGACGGGCTCGTCCAGGGCGGGCGACCGGATGGAAGCGGGCGAGGTCATGGAGCAGACGTATTTCCGCCGCGGGTTCGGCCTCAAGCGCGAAGTCGAGCCCTTGCTCGCGGCCGAGTACCACAGCGCGCTGGTGGACGAGATCCGCGCGGGCGGCTATTCAGCCGCTTACGGCGATGTGACGATCCGCCTGGCCGAGGAGTTCGGGTTCTGCTACGGCGTGGACCGGGCCGTCGAGTACGCCTACCAGACGACCTACAAGTTTCCGGATCGCCGCGTGTTCCTGGTGGGCGAGATCATCCACAATCCGCACGTAAACCGGCGCCTGCGGGACATGGGCATCTCGTTCCTGTACCCGGGCGGGGACGGGCGCTTCGATTTTTCCGGGATCACTGCCGAAGACGTCGTGATCATCCCGGCGTTCGGCGTCACGACCGGGGATGGCCGCCGGCTGGGCGAGATCGGCTGCATCCTGGTGGACACGACGTGCGGCTCCGTGTTGAACGTGTGGAAGCGGGTGGACGCCTATGCGCGCGACGGGTTCACGGCGCTCATCCACGGGAAGCACTTTCACGAGGAATCGAAGGCGACGGCCTCGCAGGTCACGAACCACCCGGGCGGGAAGTACCTCATTGTGCGGGACATGGCGGAGGCTCGCCTGGTGTGCGACTTCATCGAGCGGAAGGCGGGGGCGCTTCCGCGCCAGGAGCTGCAGCGGCGTTTCCTCCGGCAGAGCTCACCGGGGTTCGAGCCGGAACGCGACCTGGTCCGCATCGGCGTGGCGAACCAGACGACCATGCTGGCATCCGAGTCGCTGGCCATTGCCGAGGAGGTCGGGAAGAGCCTGGCCCGGCGCTACGGCGCAGAGAGCCTGGCCCAGCACTTCCGCTCCTTCGACACGATCTGCTCGGCCACGCAGGAGCGGCAGGATGCGGTGCTGAAGCTGCTGCGCGAGCCGCCGGACATCATGGTGGTGATCGGCGGCTACAACTCTTCGAACACCAATCACCTGGCGCAC
This sequence comes from Gemmatimonadota bacterium, assembly GCA_016209965.1. Taxonomy (NCBI): domain Bacteria; kingdom Pseudomonadati; phylum Gemmatimonadota; species Gemmatimonadota bacterium. The sequence goes on from JACQVE010000340.1 coordinate 2,686, forward strand.
CTGTGCCGGGAGTATACGGCCACCTACCATATCAGCGATCCCTCGTGCATCGAAGTGGGGAGCGGCGTCATCCGGCACAAGGCGGAGCTCTCGCCGGACGCGCTGGAGACGACCACGCCCGACTGGCTGCCCGCGGGTCCGGTCACGGTCGGCCTGACGGCCGGCGCCTCGACGCCCAACAACAAGATCGGCGAAGCCATCGCGGCCATCCTGGCCACGCGGGACATCGCACTGCCGCAACTGGCGTAACGGGTTCTCGCAGCTTCCATAGCGAACCAGTTCGTGAAGGCCGTGCGCGTGCACGAGCACGTGCAGGTGCAGGTCGCAGGTGACTGCGAATCGAGATCATCCTGGATGGCAAGATCTTCATCCCGCCGGCCGGCACGGCGCAGCGTCGGGTGCCGGACGCCCTGGGCCCCTACAAGCTGGACATGGGCGGCGGCTACCTGATCCACGGCACGCACGAGTACAATGAGGACTCGATTGGCCGCCCCGTGAGCCACGGCTGCGTACGGATCAGCAATGCGGGACTGAGGCGGCTCTACGGTCTGGTGCGGGTGGGCACGCCGGTCTACCTCTACTGAAGCGGGTGGGCCTCCGTGCCGGTGTTCCGTGCCGGGTGTTCCGTGCCGGCCTTGCCCGGCGGGCAGCCGCAGGCGACTTTAGCCAGCGGCTGGCCCAGCGCTGACGCCGCGGGAAACCTGTTTCGCCATGCCTGCTGCCTCCGAGTTCTTGGAACAGATGGAAGCCGACTCCCCAGCACCGGCCACTCCTGCAGGGAGAGGCGCGATCTGGAGGCGCGAGCGGCGGGGCCGCGCCCTGGTGTACGGCCCATTCTACCGCTCCGGCTACCTGGGCGCTTTCCTGGTGGGGACGCTGGAAGACGGCAGTGACCTGGCTGTGGTGGCGGGGTCGCACGCGCGCCATTACCCGTATTTCCACCCGCTCTCCAAATGGGATGACCTGCTCGTCGCGGCCGGGAGCGAACGCCTGCTGATCGCAGGGCGGCGGGTCTCCTCGCTGAACATCGCGCTGGGACCGTCGGAGAATGCCACGGTCGCGTACCACGGCCGGGCGTTCCGCACGTCCGGGGCTGCCGTGGACCTGAACCTCCACCTCGAGCTGCGCGCCACGGTCCATCACCCCAGGGCGGAAGGACTGGGTGTCCGCTACGCACTCCTGGGGATGCAATGGCAGCCGGCCTTCGTCCGGGGATCGGGCTCGGTCACGTTGGAGGGCCGGCGGCTGCGGATCGAGTCAGCGACGGGGCTCATGGAGCGGGGCTCCTTGATCCACCTGCGCGGCAGGATGTTCCAGTTTGCCTTCCATTACCTGGCGGTAGCGCGCGCCGGCGGAGAAACCGTCTATCTCCGATTCAGCACGGCGGCGTTGCACCGCGGGCTGGCGGGGATCCCCATGCGACTGATGCTGGCCGGCAACGTCGCCCGTGAGGAATTGTCGATCGGGAAAGGGCGGCCGGCGCCCGGCGACCGGGAGCAGCTCGCGCCGCAGCCGGGCGAGGCCACGGAGCCGGTTCTGGTGCACCGGGTCGATGTCGGCCCCGCCTACCTGAGCCGGGAGCTGGTGCGGATCGGCAGCGGCGAGGGCCGGCGCTACGGGCTTCGCCAAAGCATAGACGCACGCGTCTAGCCCGGCACGGGCTCCGCGGTCTTTCGCAGCCTCTCGGCCCGAGCTAGAGGCTCGGCCAGCCCACCTGATAACCGAGCTTCTGCAGCGCCTCTACCAGACTCCCGGGTTCCTGCGTCTGCAGGTGAATGATCGCCACCGCCTCGCTCGTCGCTACCGGCGGGATCACCAGCCCTGTGATGTTGATGCGGTAGTCGATGCCAATCAAGCGGACGACGCGGGCCAACTCGCCGGGCCGATTCGGCATGCGCACCTCGATACGGCTGTAGGGTTCGCGGGCGCCGAACAAATCGACAAACGCGCGCAGCACATCGGTCTCGGTGATGATCCCTACGAGCACGCCATCCGCCAGCACGGGCAGGCATCCGATCCGGTGCTCGTAGAGCAGGCGGGCCGCCTCTTCCACCGGCGCACGGGGCGAGGTCTGCACGACATCGCGGATCATGATGTCCGCGACCGTGCGGCTGCCGAGCGCGCCCGGCTGCTCCGCAGCCGTGACACCGTTGCCCGGCAGGGGCGCCGCCGCCCGCAGGTCCCCCGCAGCAACCAGCCCCACCAGCCGACCCCCATCTACCACAGGCAGGTGTCGGATGCGGCGAGCGCGCATGATCCCCCAGGCGTCCGCCAGTGTCGCCGAGGGCGAAACCGTGATGACCTCGCGCGTCATACGGCCTTCGACAAGCATGGGAGCCCGCGCAGCTCGGGTGAGAAAATCGGGGCAAGAGCAGATACGCCGGCCAAGCTAGGCTGGGCGGCGAGCCCGGTCAAGCCGTCGCGCGGGCTTGGCGGGCTTGCGAGCTTTGCGGCCTTGCCCCGCACCGGCGGAGGGCGGCGCCTGCTTCCCTTCGTACCCTCGCCAACGCCGCAAGCCTGGTCCCTCTCGCTCCCCGTATGCTGGCAGACGCGGGTTGTCTACGGGAACGGGATGGAAGCGGGCTCCTCCTGGCGCTGGCCGACGCGGATTGTATCCGGGGGATACAGACCCGCCCGTGCGCTTATCCGCCGGTGCAGCGAGCAAAACGAGGCGCGAGCGGCGGCATGGCGCGGATTATGGGGTCCGGGAAAGTGGCGGGAACGGAGGTTGCTCCGCTGCGCAGTGCCGGAACTGACCCAGGTCACGAGCCAGCCCCTTACAAATTCGGTTTTTCAGAGCAGGCGTCTTTGCGGCGCAGCTCACGCATCCGGACCAGCGGAGGTGACCATGGCACTTGCGGTTTTTTGCCGGCCCGAGCCCTGTCTGGCGCTTTTCGCGCCGCCATACGAGGAGTTCCAGACCATCGATGCCTCGTGGGCAGCGCCGTCCTTGCCGCCCAGGGGGCTGGCGCTGATCTGGTGGCTAGTGGACGGCAGGCTTCAGGAGGAGGAGTTCCAGAGGCTGTATGACCGGCCGCCGGGTCTGGGGCTGGTGATCGTGCTGCCGCCGGCGCGCGAGCTGGCGCGAGCCCTGCCGCTCCTCAGCTATTTGACTGCGCTGGAGGCCAAGGCCGTGCTGCCGACGGGGCGCATCAACTCGCCGGCGCGCGTGCGGGAGGTGCTGTCGCTGGCTCCAACCCAGTTGGCGCCCGCCGTGACGCAGTACCTGGTGCGGCGGCATCTGCTTCGGAGTGACGAGATGCGGCGGCAGGTCGCGCGGATCCTCGAGCTGGCTCCGGAGGTCGGCAGTATCTCGAAGCTGGCGCGGCGGCTGCACACGTCGCGCCGGACGCTGGGCCGGCACTTCGCGGCTGCCGGGCTGCCCGTGCCCTCGCACTGGCTCCAGTTCGCGCGCCTGATGCACGTGGCCGTGCGGCTGCAGCGGGATCCCGCCGCCGTCTTCCGTGCGGCGGCACGCTGCGGCTACCCGGACGGCTTCACCATGAGCAATCAGATGAAACGACTCGTGGACTGCCGCCCCTCGGAGGTGCGGACGCATATCGGCTGGGAATGGATCGTGGAGTGCTGGATCCGTAAAGAGGCGCGCGCCGGCGGCATTGACGGGGTGCGGTATCGGGACGCGGTGGCGGTCTACCTGGCCGAGGCAGATCGAGCGGATGGCGGATCCGGCGCAGTGGCGCCGGGGCAGGCGACGCCGGAGCAGTCGGCTCCGAGCGCTGTGCTGAGAAACGAAAGCGAGACCGAGGCGCTGGCCTGCGCGCCGGTGTAACCGGTCGCGCCGAGAGGCAGGCGGGCGGGCGTGGAGACCCGGCGGCAGCGCTGGTCAGCGCCTCGCAGGCGCTCTGGACACCCCGGCAGGCGCCGCGTAAACTCGGGGATGAACCAGGGCAGAGGCGGCTGGATCGAAGTGATCAGCGGCGTGATGTTCAGCGGCAAATCGGAGGAGCTAATCCGCCGCATCCGTCGCGCCACGCTGGCCCGCAAGAAAGTACAGGTTTTCAAGTCCCATCTGGACGATCGCTACGGCGTGCAATCCGTCAGCTCCCACGACGGCGGCAAGCTGCATGCGGAGCTGATCGGCTCGTCCGCCGAGATCATGGAGCGCCTCCGCCCGGACGTCGAGGTGCTGGCCGTGGACGAGGTGCAGTTCCTGGACGACGGGATCGTGCAGGTTGCCAATGCGCTGGCGGACCGTGGCGTGCGCGTGATTCTCGCCGGAACGGACATGGACTTCCGGGGCGATCCCTTCGGCCCCATGGCGGCCCTGCTGGCGGTGGCGGAGCAGGTGGACAAGCTGCACGCCATTTGTGTGCGCTGCGGCGGGCCGGCGACCCGCAACCAGCGGCTGCTCGACGGCAGGCCCGCCCCGGCCGAGGGTCCCACCATCCAGGTGGGCGGCCTGGAGTCGTACGAGGCGCGCTGCAGAAACTGCCACGAGGTCCCGTCGGCCACTCGGGCGCAGATTCCCCTCATCGATTACTGACGAGGCTCCGCCTCGGCGTGACCGTAGTCGTGCACTATTCGTGCAGCGTGCACGTCTGAACACGGTCGTTGATGAAACCTGACTCAGCCGCTACAACTCTGCGGAACCAACAGGTCTGGTGCAGGAGCGGGGTCAGCAGGCGGCGTGGGCGGTGAACCAGCAGCGGGTGTACGGGGAGCTCTTGAAGAACGCCAGCAGCGCCGCGCCCACCTTCGCCTCGCCCGAACGGCTGGGGTGCGTACCGTCCGCCTCGAAGTCCAATCGCTGCCAGCTCAGCCCGTCCGCGCGGGGGCTAGCGC
>JACQVE010000341.1 GCA_016209965.1 Gemmatimonadota bacterium
GGCTAGATCAATGAACGACATGGTTCCTCCGATCAGGCGTTAGCGGGTTTGGCCCGGGACATAGCTGAAGCCAAGGGTAACGCGGATGTTGTGCACGGTCGTCTCGGGCGCGGGCAGTCCCGGATCTTCGGCGCCAGGGAATCGGCAGCCGCGTTCCGGCTGGCAGTTGCGGTGCTCGGGCCGGATGGGGTTCAGCTCTTCGCGGTCGAGGTCGGTGTAGATCAGGTCGCGAGCGTCGAGCTGCAGCCCGGCATTGCCGGTGAGGGCCAGGCGGATGCCGCCGCCGGCCGCGAACATGAGGCCGCTGACGCGGCCGAAGCCGTCGTTGGCGTTGCCCTCGAGGTAGATCGAGTAGCCGCCGGCGCCGCCGGTCAGGTAGGGTCCGACCTGGTTGCCGGGGAGCAGGTCAACGAGCAGGCTGCCGCCGTAGTGCAGCACATTGAGGCGCTGCCCCACGTTGTAGACGCGGCTGCTGTCCGGGCCGAAGTCGAGGGCCGCGACGAAGAAGCGGCCATCGCTCTTCGAGTACACGTAGTCGGCGCTGGGGCCGATGGCGATGCGCGGCGTGAGGTAGTACAGCGCTTCGAGACCGGCCGTGGCGCCGGTTTCGAGGGCGCTGGCGTCGGCGTATAGCACCGACCCGCCGCGCAGGTTCACCGACCAGGAGCGGGCGGCGTTCTGCGCGTGCAGCGTGGCCGGTGCAGCCGCCAGGAGCGTGGCCAGGCTGGCCACCCAGGATCGCATATTCATTGGTCAGCCTTCCTATGCCGGGGTCGGAGGACGTCGCCCCCGGTCCCGGCTTCCGGTTAGAACCTGAGCTGCAGGCTGAAGACCTGGACGTTCTCCAGGTCCGCCATGTCCGTGTACGCGTAGTCGAAGGACAGCTTGCCCAGCCCGCCGAGCGGCAGTGTCACGCCGCCGCCGAAGGCTGCGCCGTGGCTGAAGTCGCGCTCGATCTGCGCCTCGTTGGCCCAGCGCTTCCCGACGCGCAGGAAGGCGAGGTTACGGAAGCCGTACTCGAAGCCGACCGCGGTCTGCAGGTCGGTGTCAATGGCGTCGTTCAGGTCCCACACCAGGCGCAGCGACTGGTCGGGGTTGGGCGCGATGATGGCCGCCGCATCCCCGATCAAGTCCGCGACCACGCTGAAGCGGAAGGCGGTGGGGAGCTGCACCTCCTGAGTGCCGGCCCGGAGGTCAATGTCGCGGACGAAGTCCCCGACCTGGCTCTCGGAGCCTCCCGTGCTGATACGCCGGTTCAGCTCCTTGCCCTCCATGCGGCCCGAGGAGCCGACATTCTGGAGGCTGGCTCCCAGCGTGATGCCGTAGAGGCCGGTGTGGAAGATGGTCCCGAGATCGAAGGCAAGGAAGTCGGCCTTGGCTTCGGGGATCCCCTCCTCGATGTACTTGACGGCGCCGCCGACAATGAGCCGGTCGGTGATGGGCCGGGCGAAGTGCGCGCCCACGGCCAGGCTGCGCCACTCGAAGTCCGTGCGCAGGGGGTCGGTATCGCCGACCCGGCCGTTGGCCTGCATGTACCCCGAGTTGGGGAAGGCTTCGTTGGTCCAGGGCATCTCGCCGCTGGACAGCGTGTTCACGCTGATGCCCAGGCGGCTGAGCCCGACGGGGAGGACCACGCCGGCAAAGGTGTGGTTGATGTCCAGGTCCTGGTAGAGCGAGGTCTGGGTGACGCCGACGGCGAAGCCGTCGATCTGGCCGATGCCCGCGCTGTTCCAGTAGAGGGCGCTGATGTCATCGGCCAGCGCAGAGTAGGCGCCTCCCAGCGCCTGGGCGCGGGCGCCCACGCCCAGGCTGAGGAAGGTGGCGCCGCGTGTTCCCGTGCGCGTGGTGGGCAGCGTCGGATCCGTGGTCAGGACGTCCTGCGCCCCGAGCGGCATCCCGCCCAGCGCCACCAGCGCCAGCACGAGCCAGGGTATACGCCTCATGAGCGGTCTCCTCTCGCGGTTAGCGGATAATGACGAACTTGCCCATCTTGCGCTGACCCTTGGACTCGATCACGAAGACGTAGAGTCCGTAGGCCAGCTCGAGCTGCTCCCGGCTCTGCATGTCCCAATCGAGATCGCCACCCTTGAGATCGTCCGCCGTGTAGTTGATCTCCTGGATGAACCGCCCGGCCAGGTCGAAGATGCGGATGCGGCCATCGGGCGGCAGATTGGTGAACTTCAGGACCCGGGCGCCCGCAGCGCGCTCGTAGCCCGAGGCGAAGATGTAGGGGTTGGGCACCACGTGGACGTTATCCAGATCCACGGTCCCGGCGGCCGCGACGTCCTGCGCGCTGACCGCGGGCACGACCTCGAAGCGCAGGTCCTCGCCGCCCCGGAAGGGCACGAAGTAATTCACCTGCTGCGTGGTGCCCGCGGCGCGGACGGCGGTGTAGCCGGAGTTGGATGTGCCGCCGAAGGTCGGGTCGCAGGAGTTGCGCACGTTGACGCAGCCCAGGACGACCTTGAAGGTGGCGACGGGTACGGTCTCCGTCTCCGGCTGACCGTTGGCGCCGATCACGGTGCGGCCCTGCGCATCCTTCTTCTCGCGTGTCACCGTTTCGACGAAGTGCAGCACGTCACCCGGCGCCCAGAAGCCAGCCGGGACAGCGACCCGCAGCGTGTCCGAGCCCTGGCCCATCAGGACGGAATCCTGGTGCTGGGTCACCAGCACGGTGACGTTGCGGCTGTTGAAGCTCAGGTTCTTGACCGAGAAGGGGAGGCTGTAGCTCTTCAGGTCCTTGGCGGCCAGGGTGACGGTCGCATCCGCCGCCTTGACCAGCTTGAGCAGGGTCGTGTCCGCACTGGACTTCGAGCCCTCGCCC
>JACQVE010000342.1 GCA_016209965.1 Gemmatimonadota bacterium
CGCCGAGATAGCGCGCCCGACTCCGCAGCCCGAGCTCGCCCTCCGCAGCCGCCGCGTGGTCACGCCGCAGGGCGTGAAGCCGGCGGCCATTCTCCTCCGGAACGGGGTGATCGACGACGTCGCCCCCTTCGAGGCGCCGCCCCCGGACGCCCGACTCCTGGACTACGCCGAAACCGTGCTGCTGCCCGGGCTGGTGGACAGATCGCCTGCTTCATGTGTTCGATCGGAGGGGCCGAAGGTCTCGCCCCGGGGCTCGTCGCTCGCGTCCGACGACCGGGTGTCCTGCGCACACCGAACGGGGAGGGAAGAGCTTTCCTGGAGGTCGTGGCGGTCGAATCGCTATGCGCCAAGCAGCCGCTGCACGAGGAGCGTCTGCATGTCGCGGCGTCCGTCGGCGATCAACATGATGAACACCTGCTCACCCATGACACGGTAGATGACCCGGTAAGGCTTCATCATGAGCTGCCGGTATTCGCGGATCCCCAGAGCGAGCAGCTCTCTCGGATGGCTGCCACGCTCGGGAAAGGCGGCCAGTCGTCTACTGAGCTCCAGCAGCCGCTGGAGCACGCGCTCCGCGGCGCGCTCGCTGTGCGTCTCGGCGATGTGGTGGTAGATCGAGGAGAGGTCGTGCTCCGCCCCTGCCGTGAGCTGCACGGCATGACGCATCAGGTGGCGGTCTTGCGCGCGGCACGAAGCCGCTGCACTACCTCCTCCACGGGAGAAACCTTGCCCTGCTCGATCTCGCGATTGCCTAGCGCCAGAACCTTCAGCAGCGCGAGGGTCTCCTGGATCTCCTGGTACGACGCCACGTCCTGGATAACGGCCCGGGCCTCGCCATTCTGCGTGATCACCAGGGGCTCGCCCGATTCGGCGAGCGTCCGCAGCACCTCCGCGGCGTGGCTCTTCAGATAGCTGATCGGCTTGACCTGCGATGAATAGCGCATTTGCACCTCACCACGATTGGTATGGACCAAATATAGTCTCTATTCGGTCTTCACGGAATGCCGCCTCCTGACCTCGCGCTCCGCAGCCGCCGGGTTGTTACGCCCGAGGGCGTGAAGCCGGCGGCCATTCTCATCCGGAACGGCGTGATCGTAGACGTCGCCCCCTTCGAAGCGCCGCCCCCGGGTGCGCCGCTCCTGGACTGCGGCCAGGCCGTGCTGCTCCCCGGCCTGGTGGACACGCACGTGCACGTGAACGAGCCCGGCCGCAGCGACTGGGAAGGCTTCGAGACGGCCACCCGTGCCGCCGCAGCCGGCGGTATTACAACCATCATTGATATGCCGCTCAACAGTGTGCCGGCCACCACCAGCGTGCCGGCGTTGCGCGCCAAGCTGGCGGCGGCGGAGGGGAAGTGCCATGTGGACGTAGGCTTCTGGGGCGGTGTGGTGTCGGGCAATGCCGGCGAGTTGGGGGAGCTGGTAGCCGCCGGCGTGCGGGGCTTCAAATGTTTTCTGGTGCCGTCCGGGGTGGACGAATTCCCGCACGTCACGGAGGCCGACCTGCGCCAGGCGCTGCCGCGGCTGGCCGGCCTGGGGGTGCCGCTCCTGGTCCATGCGGAGCTTCCCGGTCCCATCGACGCGGCGCTACGGGATCGCGCGCGTGAAGTCGTTGCGGGAGTGAGTGGGGCCCGGCGGGGTGGTGGCTCTCTGCCCCGGCGCGCGGATGCTGCCTCGGGCCGACGCCTGCGCTTCCGGCGTGCATCGCGTCTTCCTCGGCCCGGCGCCGATCCTCGGGCCTACGCCACCTACCTGCGCTCGCGCCCGCCGGAGGCGGAAACGGCCGCGGTGACGTTGTTGCTCCGGTTGTGCCGGGAATACGGCGTTCCCGCGCACGTGGTGCACCTCTCTGCGGCCGAGGCGCTGCCGCTGCTCCTGGAGGCTCGGGCCGAGGGCTTGCCGCTGAGTGTCGAGACCTGCCCGCACTACCTGCACTTTGCGGCCGAGGACATCCCGGACGGCGCCACGCAATTCAAGTGTGCACCGCCCATCCGTGGTCGGGCCAACCGCGAGGCGCTGTGGCAGTCCCTGGAGAGGGGCGACATCGATCTGGTAGCCTCCGACCACTCCCCCTGCCCCCCGGCGCTGAAGCGGCGGGACGGGGACTTTCTCCGGGCCTGGGGCGGCATCTCCTCCCTGCAGCTAGGGTTGTCCGTGGTCTGGAGCGTCGCGCGGGCGCGCGGCCAGCCCTTCGAGCGGCTGGCCGAATGGCTGAGCCGCGCGCCCGCGCGCCTGGCGGGGCTGGAGGGGCGGAAGGGCGCCATTGCCCCGGGGTACGACGCCGACCTCGTCGCCTGGCATCCGGAGGCCGAGTTCACCGTGGATCCTGCCACGCTCCAGCACAGGCACAAGCTCACGCCCTACGCAGGCGTTCGGCTTGCCGGTGTGGTCGATGCCACCTTTCTGCGCGGGCGGCTGATCTACCGGCGAGGCTCGGTCCTGGGCCCGCCGGTGGGACAGCTCCTGCTCGAGCACTGACTGTTGCGCCGAATCCCCACCAGTTCGTTTCCGCACATACAACCATCTCGGTGCGCGAGCGTCGTTGGACAACGCCCAGGTCAGCGGTTCGCGATCATAGGGAAACACCCTTTAACCGCGGAGCACGCGGAGGGCACGGAGAAAGGACCCCTTCCGGCCGCCGCACCGTCGTTGACACCTGATCCGGCCGCCGGTACTCTTGACCTCGCGGCTCGCTGCGGGGCCGTATCTCCCCCTCGGATCCAGGATCCTGCGCGAGGCCGCGCGAGGAGCCGCCGCCGGTGATCGACTCTGCCGATCTCTCCAAGCTGCGCATCCGCCGCGGCGAGCCGCGCCCGGGCCGGACCCTGGCCGTCCCACCCCGGCGTCTGGGCGCGATCGCCCTGTTGCTGGCCGTCGCGGCAGTGGGCGCCTTCATTCTCACCCGCGAGCCAGTGCTCGAGGTGCGCGTGGTGCGTGCGGAGGCCGCGCCGAGCGGCGCGGGTGCGGCGGGCGGCCTGACCGCCAACGGCTACATCGTAGCGCGCACCAAGGCGTCCGTTTCCTCGAAGGTCCCCGGGCGGCTGGCCTATCTGGGCGTGGACGAGGGCGACCGGGTACGTGCGGGGCAGGTCATTGCGCGGCTCGAGGCGGCGGAGTACGAGGCTGCCATCCAGCGCGCGGACGCAGAAGTGCTCACGGCGGAGGCGGCGCGGATGGAGGCTGAGGCCCGCCTGGTGCAGGCGCGCCGCGAGCTCGAGCGGGCGCGGGCGCTTCACGCGGAGGCGCTGGTCTCGGTGCAGGCGGTACAGGACGCCGAAACCGGGGTGGCGGCGGCGGAGGCGCAACTCCGCGCGGCGGAGGCGCGCATTGCCGCGGCCCAGGCGGGGCGGGCAGCGGCCGTCGCCAACCTCGAGAGCACGCTGATTCGCGCGCCCTTCGACGGCACGGTGCTGCGTAAGGATGCGGAGTTGGGCGAGGTGGTGGCGCCAGCAGTGGCGGGCGGCGGCCTCACCCGCGGCGCCGTGGTCACCATGGCGGACCTCTCGACGCTCGAGGTGGAGGTCGACGTCAACGAAGCCTACATCGCCCAGGTCCGGCACGGCCAGCCGGCGCGCATCATCCTGGATGCGTACCCCGGCGAGGAGTTTCCCGGCCACGTGCGCCAGGTAGTGCCCACCGCGGACCGCCAGCGGGCTACTGTGCTGGTGCGCGTGGCCATGGACAGCCGCGACCCGCGCATCCTCTCCGAGATGGGCGCCCGCGTGGTGTTCAGCGAGGAGGCGGCACCCGCCGCGGCCGGCCAGGCGGCGGCCCGGGCGCCGCTCTTCGTGCCCGACTCGGCCGTGACGCTGCGCGGCGGCCGCGACGTCGTCTGGCTGGTCGACGGCGGCCGGGCCCGCCTCACCGAGGTGGACGCCGGGCCCGTCTCCGCCGGGCGCCGCGAGATCCGCCGCGGCCTCTCCGGCGGCGAGCTGCTCATCGTCAACCCACCCCTGACCCTGGCCGACGGCGCCCGCGTGCGCGTCGTCGCCGCCGGCTCCTGAAGGAAGGTCGAACATGCCGATTGCCGAGGTGAACGCGGTCTCGAAGGTCTACCGGCGGGACAGCCAGGAGATCCCCGTGCTGGAGGGCCTCGACCTGACCATCGAGGAGGCTGAGTTCCTCTCGCTCATGGGCCCGTCCGGCAGTGGCAAGACCACGCTGCTCAATCTGCTGGCCGGCCTGGACCGCCCCACCTCGGGGTCGGTCGTGGTAGCCGGCGAGGACATTACTCGCCTGCGGCCGCGGGATCTGGCCGCGTGGCGCGCGCGCCACATCGGCTTCATCTTCCAGCTCTACAACCTCATCCCGGTGCTCACTGCGCTCCAGAACGTCGAGCTGCCGCTGCTGCTGACCGAGCTGGGCCGGAAGGAGCGCCGCGAGCACGCGCTCACCGCGCTGCGCATTGTGGGGCTCGAGGACCGGCTCGATCATTACCCGCGCCAGCTGTCGGGCGGCCAGGAGCAGCGCGTGGGCATTGCCCGGGCCATTGTTACGGACCCCACGCTGATCCTGGCCGACGAGCCGACGGGCGACCTGGACGCCCGTGCTGCTGGGGAGATCCTCGAGCTGCTCCGGCGGCTGCACCAGGAGTTTCACAAGACCATTGTCCTGGTCACGCACGACCCGCACGCCGCGGCGCGTGCCGGTCGGACGCTCCACCTGGAGAAGGGGGTGCTCCAGGAGACGGCGGCGGCTGGAGGCGCAGGGTGACGCTGGCCACGCTGGTAGCGGCCAACCTCCGTCGCCGGCTGCGCCGCAGCATACTTACCACGCTCGGCATCGCCATTGCTCTCTTCCTCTTCATCACGCTGCGTTCCGTGATCACCACCATGCGCGCGGCGGGGGAGGTGGGCAGCGAGACGCGACTGGTGGTGAGGAACAAGCTGGGCATTGTGTTCCCGCTGCCCATGGCCTACCGCAGCCGCCTCGAGGCCATGGACGTGGTGACTTCCGTCACCTGGGCCAACTGGTTCGGCGGCGTCTACCTGAGCGAGCGCAACTTCTTCCCCCAGTTTGCCATTGACGCCGGGAGCTACCTGCCGCTGCACCCCGAGGTGCAGCTCCCGGAAGAGCAGCGCGCCGCCTTCCTCGCGGAGCGCACCGCGGCCGTCGTGGCGCGTGACCTGGCCGAGCGCTTCGGCTGGAAGCTGGGCCAGACCATCGCGCTGCGCGGAACCATTTTCAGCGGCGAGCACCGCTTCACGATCCGCGGCATCTACGAGCCGGCCACGCCGCCGTTCCAGAATATCTTCTTCTTCCGCTGGGACTACCTGAAGGAGCGCTACCGCGAGTCCGAATACATGAGCAACGTGGGCTGGTACATCGTGGGCGTCCGGAACCCGGACGATGCTGCCCGCATAGGCGAGACCATCGACCGCATGTACGAGAACTCGGCGGCGCCCACGCGCTCGGAGACGGAGCGCGCGTTCCAGCTCGGCTTCATCAGCCTCTACGGCAACGTGGCGTTCTTCCTGAACGTGATCGGCATGGCCGTCGTGTTCGCCATCTTGCTGGTTGCCGCCAACACCATGGCCATGTCGGCGCGGGAGCGCTTCCACGAGGTGGCAGTGCTCAAGACGCTCGGCTTCAGCGACCGCACGGTGCTCTGGCTGGTGCTGGCCGAGGCAGGCGTTATCGCCGGCACCGGCCTGGCGCTCGGGCTGGCCGGCGCGCTGCTCTTCTACAACGTGCGCGGCTTTGACGCCGCCGGCTTCATCCCAGGGCTCTCCGTGGCGAGGGACACCATCGCTCTGTCTGTGGCCATCGCGGCGCTACTCGCCGCGGTCAGCGCGGCCGTGCCCGCCTGGCAGTCCGCGCGGCTCCAGGTCGTGGACGCTCTCCGGCCGGCGGCATGAGGATCCCGCTGCTCTACAGCGTGCGCAGCCTGCTGCACCGGCCGGCGACCAGCGCGTCCACGGCGCTGGGCATCGCCCTGGTCGTCCTCACCTTTGTGGGCATGCTGGCGCTGGCCCAGGGTTTCCAGGCGGCCATGATCGAGACCGGCCGTCCGGACAACGTGTTCGTGATCCGCGCAGGCTCGGACGCGGAGATGAACAGCGGCCTGGGTCGCGACGGAGCCGCCATCCTCAAGGCGCTGCCAGAAGTCGCCCCGGCTGTCAACGGCCAGCCCCTCGCCTCGGCTGACGTCTACGTGGTCGTGGCACGCCCCCGCACGGGCACCGGCAGTATGGCTCACGTGCCGGTCCGCGGCGTCGACTTCACCTCCTTCGAGTTGCGGGATTTCGTGCGGGTGGTCGAGGGCCGGCCCTTCCGGCAGGGGCAGCCGGAGGTAGTGGTGGGACGTGGCCTCGTGGGACGGATCGAGGGCCTCGAGCTGGGCGAGCGCGTCCGTTTCGGCCAGCAGGATTTCACCGTGGTCGGCTACTTCACTGCGGGGGGCTCGGCGTTCGAGTCGGAGGTGTGGGGCGAGAACGAGCAGTTGATGAGCGTCTTGCGCGGGCCCTTCTACCAGTCGCTGACCTTCCGCCTCTCTGATCCCGCCGTCTTCCAGGGCGTGAAGCAGAAGCTGAAGGCCGACCCGCGGCTCAACCTGGACGTCTACCGCGAGTCCGACTATTTCGCCGGGCAGTCCGAGCAGCTCGCCCGCGTGCTGCGCTTCCTGGCCTTCTTCGTCACCTGGATCATGGCCCTGGGCGCCATCTTCGGCGCCATCAACACCATGGACGCGCTGGTAGGCTACCGCGCCCGGGAGATCGCGCTGCTGCTCACGCTCGGGTTCCGGCCGCGCAGCGTGCTGGCCACCTTCCTCTTCGAGGCCGTGCTGCTCTCGCTGGCCGGCGGCGTGCTGGGCCTGGTCCTGGCCCTACCCATCAATGGCATCACCACCAGCACCACGAACTGGCAGTCCTTCGCCGAGATCGTCTTCCAGTTCCGCATCACGCCGGCCATACTGCTGCAGGGGTTGGCGTTCGCCGCGGTGATGGGGCTGCTCGGCGGCTTCCTGCCCGCGCGCCGCGCCTCGCGACAGGTGATCGCGCAGGCGCTGAGGGGCGAGTGAGTTTGTTAACACCATGGACACGCTGGTGGCCTACATCCAGTCGTCTGCCGAGCTCGTCTTCGCCTTCCGCATCACGCCCGCCATCCTGCTCGAGGGGCTGGCCTTCGCGCTGCTCATGGGACTGCTCGGCGGATTCCTCCCCGCCCGCCGCGCCGCGCAGCAGGTGACCGCGGAGGCGCTGCGGTGAAGCAGGCACTGCTCACCGAGCCCATGGCGGTCTTCGCCTACCTGGCCGCCGTGCTGGGCGTCATTTTCTGGCTGAGTGGGCTCCAGCCGCTGAAGAAGCTGTTCGAGTTGACGCCGCCCGTCATTTACGCCTACTTCCTGCCCACCCTCTCTACCACCTTTGGCGTCATCCCCAGCGCATCGCCGCTTTACGAATGGATGGTGCGCTATCTGCTGCCCCTGGCACTGCTGCTGCTGATGATCACCATTGACCTGTCCAGCGTAGCCCGCCTGGGGGGCATGGCACTGATCATGATGCTGGCCGGCACGCTGGGCATCGTGCTGGGCGGGCCGCTGGCGCTGCTCGTCTTCGGCGGCTGGCTGCCCGACGAGGCCTGGAAAGGCCTGGCCGCGCTCTCCGGGAGCTGGATCGGCGGGACCGCGAACCTGGTAGCGATCGCCGAGAGCGTGGGCACGCCGGAGTCGTTGCTGGGCCCGATCATCGTGGTGGATACAGTGGTCGGCTACGGCTGGATGGGCGTGCTGCTCTTTCTCAGCGGCTGGCAGTCCCGCTTCGACCGCTGGAACCGCGCCCGTACGGAGGCCATCGAGGCGACCAACCGGCGTCTGGCCGAGGTCGCGGCGCAGCGCGCGCCGCTCGACACCCGCTACGCCGCCATCATCATCGGGCTGGGCTTCGCCGGCGCAGTGCTCAGCATTGCCGCCGGCGCACGGCTGCCCCGGGTCGGCAACCCCACAATCATCAGCAACACCACCTGGGCCGTGCTCATCGTGGTGACCGGCGGGCTGCTGCTATCCTTCACACCGGCGCGGCGGCTGGAGGAGGCGGGCGCCTCGCGCATCGCCTACGTCGCGCTCTACCTGCTGCTGACCGCGATCGGCGCGCAGGCGGACCTCAAGGCCGTGCTGGCCGCGCCCGCCTTTGTGGGCGCGGGCCTGCTCTGGATCGGAGTGCACGCGGCGGTCCTGCTCGCGGTGGCGCGACTGATCCGCGCGCCGCTTTTCTTCTTCGCCACGGGCAGCATGGCCAACGTGGGCGGTGCCGCGTCTGCGCCCATCGTCGCCGGCGTATACCACCCGGCCATGGCGCCGGTCGGGTTGCTCATGGCCGTGGCCGGCTACGTGCTCGGCATCTACGCCGGGCTGCTGTGCGCCTGGCTGCTCTCCCTGGTGGGGTGATGCACTTTACCGAGCTGATCGACCTGGCCGCCGAGCGCCTGGGCGGCGCCGCGCTGCTGGCCAATGACGAGTTCTTCGCGCCCAAGGAGAACCTGCTCAGGGCGGCCGAGCCAGTGTTCCTGCCGGGCGAGTACACGGAGCGCGGCAAGTGGATGGACGGCTGGGAGACGCGGCGACGTCGCTCGCCCGGCCACGACTGGTGCATCATCCGCCTGGGGCTGCCGGGCGTGATCCGCGGCCTGGTCGTGGACACCACTCACTTCAAGGGCAACTACCCCGAGCACTGCTCCCTGGAAGCCTGCGCTGTGGAGGGCGTTCCTGACCCGGTGGAGCTCGGCCAGGAGGGGGGGCCTGCTCGCTGGGCGGAGATCCTGGCTAGCTCGCCGTTGCGCGGCGATGCCAGGAACCTCTTCGAGATCGGAGCCGACGCGCGCTTCACCCACGTGCGGCTGAGGATCTACCCGGATGGTGGCGTGGCGCGGCTGCGTGTCTACGGCCAGGTCGTGCCGGACTGGGACAGGCTGCTGCAGCGCGGAACGGAGCTGGATCTCGCCGCCGCGGAGCACGGCGGGCTGGTGATCGCCGCCAGCGACATGTTCTTCGGCCACCGGCAGAACCTGATCATGCCCGGCCGCGCGCTGAGCATGGCCGACGGCTGGGAGACCAGGCGCCGGCGCGGACCCGGCCACGACTGGTGCATCGTCCGGCTGGGGCGGCCGGGCACGATCCACCGGGTCGAGGTCGACACCGACCATTTCAAGGGGAACGCGCCCGAGAGCTGCTCGCTCGAGGGCTGCCACGCGCCGGACGCCGGCCTGGACGAGCCGGTGGGCGAGGCCGCCGGCTGGGCCGAGCTGCTCCCGCGCACTACGCTGCAGCCGCACAGCCGTCACAGCTTCCAGGTGCGGCCGGAGGCGACGTCGCCCGTAAGCCACATGCGCTTCAACATTTTCCCGGACGGCGGGATCGCCCGCCTCCGCGTCTACGGCTCGCCGGCGGCTGGTGCGTGAAGGGAGCTTCTCGAGTTGAGAGTCCCGCCGCGATGACGCTGGAAAACCTCAACCGCTTGCCGCGCGAGGACGCGGCGTCCGCGCTGCTCCAGTGCTGCGGCGCGCGCGCCTGGGCTCGCCGCATGGCCGAGCTCCGCCCGTTCCCTCACACGGCCGCTCTCCTCGAGGCCGCGGACCGCGTGTGGTGGGGCCTGGGCCGCGAGGACTGGCTGGAAGCCTTCCGCGCCCACCCCCGCATCGGCGAGCGGAAGCCGGAGACAGCGCAAGCGGAGCAGGCCCGGCGCTGGTCAGCGCAGGAGCAGGTGGGAACGCGCGAAGCATCTGCGGACGCCCGCGTGGCGCTGGCGCAGCTGAACCAGACTTACGAGCAGAGATTCGGCTACATCTACATCATCTGCGCCACAGGCAAGACGGCTGAGGAGATGCTCCGGCTTCTGCGCCAGCGCCTGGACAACGATCCCGCGCAGGAGCTGCGCGTGGCCGCAGAGGAGCAGCGCAAGATCGCGCGCCTCCGGCTGGAGAAGCTGCTGGCAGAGGCATGATCAGCCGGCCGACTCTGAGCCCAGGATCGCGCTAACCTGCTGCTTGAGCTTGGGGAGATCCTGCTCGAGCGTTTTCCACGTCAGGTCGAGATCCACCTCTCCGTACCTGTGGATCAGTACGTCGCGGAGCCCGGCGATCTCTTGCCACGGCACCTCGGGATGACGCCTCCGGAACTACATCTCTACCCCGCTCCTGTACTGCTCGATCAACTCGATGCATTCGATGATGTCTTGAAGGAAGATGCCTGGTGCAAGGCTCATAGGATTTGAACCTGCTCCTGCAGAACCCTGGCCTTGAACTCGGGGCGCAGCGAGTCAAAGGTCACGACGTCCGCTTGCAGGCCGAAGCGTTCCTGAAGGTCCAGGCGCAGGCCGACCAAGTCCAGCAGAGTCCTTTCCGGCTCGAATTCGACCAGAATGTCCAGGTCACTGGCGGGGTGCGCCTCGCCGCGTGCGCGCGAGCCGAAGATGGCCGCCCGCCGAACCCCATGCTTCTCGAGCACAGGTACAATCCGCTCCCCGATCTCCTGCAGTCCATGGAAGGTCCGTTCCATGCTCCAACTCGCTTCCGGCG
>JACQVE010000343.1 GCA_016209965.1 Gemmatimonadota bacterium
GCCGCACTCCCAACGCGATCGCTGCCGTGACGCCCGCCACCGCCAGAATCACACCAAGATTTCGCATTCTCTCGCCTGCACCAACGCGGAAGTCATCTAAGCGGTCCTACCCGCCCCCGGAAGGGGCGTTCCGGCCACAGATGCTGTCCAGTAATTCGTATCCCACCAGCACTTCCCGCGGCTTCGAGCCGTCCGCCGGACCGAGCACGCCCGCGTGATGGAGTTGGTCCACCAGCCGCGCGGCCCGGCCGTAGCCGATGCGCAGCCGGCGTTGCAGCAGCGAGGTGGAACCCTGCCGGAACTGCACACAGATCTCTGCAGCCTGGCGGAACAGGGGGTCGCGGTCCTCGAGCACCTCGTCCACGGCGGAGCCGGCTGCCTCTTCCGCTTCGCGCGCGCGGACGAACTCGAGGATGTCCGCTTCCCTTGCCGGTGCCTCCCGCATGCGATCCCGGTACCACGCCATGAGGCGCTCCGTCTCTTCTGTCGAAAGGTAGGCCCCCTGCAGCCGCACCGGGTCCGAGCGGCCCGGCGGTAGGAAGAGCATGTCGCCATTGCCCAACAGCGCGTCCGCGCCATTCTGGTCCAGGATCGTGCGCGAGTCCACCTTCGAGCTGACGCGGAACGCGATACGGCACGAGAAGTTCGCCTTGATCAGCCCCGTGATCACGTTCACGCTCGGGCGCTGCGTCGCCACGATCAGGTGGATGCCGATCGCGCGCGCCTTTTGCGCCAGTTGCGCGAGCGGCCGCTCCACCTCAGCCTGCACCGTCATCATGAGGTCCGCCAGCTCGTCCACCACCAGCACGATGTAAGGGAGCGCCCCCTCCCCATACAGCCAGGGATCGGGGTCCCCTTCCTCTCCGCTAGGCTCCGCCCGCCTCAGCACCTGCCCTTCCAGGACCCGCCGGTTGAACTCAGCCATGGACCGCGCGC
Organism: Gemmatimonadota bacterium; assembly: GCA_016209965.1. Taxonomy (NCBI): domain Bacteria; kingdom Pseudomonadati; phylum Gemmatimonadota; species Gemmatimonadota bacterium. The sequence continues at coordinate 937 of JACQVE010000343.1, forward strand.
CGTTCTCGCCCAGTAGCGCGTAGCGCCGGTCCATTTCCAGCACCGCCCACTTCAGCATGGCGGCGGCGTCGTGCGGGTCCGTGACCACCGGGTGGCGCAGGTGCGGCAGGTCGCTGTACATGCTCAGCTCGACCCGCTTCGGGTCGATGAGCAAGAGACGCAGCTCGGAAGGCGAGTGGCGGACCATCAGGCTGGTGATCAGGGTGTTGATGCAGACGGACTTCCCCGAACCCGTCGCCCCCGCAATCAGCAGATGCGGCATGCGCACCAGGTCCGCTACGTACGCCCGCCCGGTCAGATCCTTGCCCAGCGCCAGCGGCAACGGCCCACGCGCGCGCTCGAACGCCGGCGACTCGAGCAGTTCCCGCAGGTAGACCACCTCGGCCTGCGGGTTCGGCACCTCGACTCCTACAGCGCCCTTCCCCGGAATCGGCGCGACAATGCGCACACTGGCTGCCCGCAGCGCAAGCGCGAGATCCGCGTCCAGCGCAGCGATCCGGTTCACCTTGATGCCGGCGGCCGGCACCACCTCGAACTGCGTCACCACGGGCCCCGTCGTCCGGCCTACGATCTGACCCTCGACCTTGAACGTGCGCAGCGTGTCCATCAGCACGTCCCCGAGTTGGTCGAGCGCCACGTCACTCAAGGAGGCGTCGCGCGGCGGCGGCGGAGAGAGCAGCGAGAGCGGCGGCAGATGCGCGCCCGTGGAGGGCGCAAGCTCTTCCCCTTGGCGACGTCGTCCCCGCGGCCCACGCTGCGGAGACGCGGCCGGGGCCGGCGCCACCGGCTGATGGAGCTCTACCGCACTGGCGTAGCTGCCCGCCCCTACGTTCCCTGCGGGGAGTGGCGCGGAAGGCCCTGCGCGTCCAGGGCGCCGCAGCGCGCCTGCCGCTCGCCGTACGCCTCGAGCCGCGGCGCGTGCGGGGTTCCAGCCCACGGTCGCGACAAAGGCGCCCAGGAACAGGAACAGCAGAGTCAGCGCCCCACCGAACCACCCCAACCCGGCCAGCAGGGGCGCGCCCAGAATGCGGCCGAGCCAGCCGGCGGCTACCGCGGCGGGCAGCCCGCCAGCGGCCGCGGCCGGGCTTGCCGCCGCCAGCCAGAGCGCCGTGGGCAGCAGCATAGCTAGGGCGAGTGCGAGGCAGCCCCAGGCCAGGCCCGTTTCCCGTCGGATCCAGCCGAACGAGGCTGCGCCGCCCAGGGCGGGGAGCAGGGGGAGGAGAAAGAAGCCGGCGCCCAGCAGCCGCAACCCACCGGCTGCTGCCACGCCGCCCAGCAGGCCCATGATGTTGCCAGAGGGAAAAAGCCGCTCCGCGCCGCTCCCCAGCGCAGAGGGTGGCAGCAGGCTCAGCGCCAGGAACAGGGCCAGCGCCAGCAGCGCCAGGCCCAGGAGCTCACGCCGCTGCGGCGGGGTCAGCATGAGATCTCGATTCTCGACTCAGGAAGCCGCCGCGGCCGCCTTGCCCATTCGGCGCTCCAGAAACTTCGTGTCGATGCGGCCGGCCACGACCTCCGGATCGTGCAGCAGATCCAGCAGGAAGGGGATCGTCGTCTGGACCCCCTCGACAATGAATGCCTCGAGCGCCAGCCGCATGCGTACCAGCGCTTCCGCCCGGGTGCTCGCATGCACGATCAGCTTGGCAATCAGGGAATCGTAGTACGGCGGCACTCGATAACCGGCATACGCGTGCGTGTCCACCCGCACGCCAGGCCCGCCCGGCGGGTGGAAGATCGTGATCGTGCCGGGGCTGGGCTGGAAGTTCCGCTCCGGATCCTCCGCATTGATCCGACACTCGAGGGCATGGCCCCGGAACCCGACCACCGACTTTTTCGGCAAAGACAGCGGCTCGCCCCACGCGATGTGGAGTTGCTCCTTCACCAGGTCCACACCCGTTACCAGCTCGGTCACCGGGTGCTCGACCTGGATCCGGGTGTTCATCTCCATGAAGTAGAAGCGCCCGTTCTCATCCAGCAGGAACTCGAACGTGCCGGCGGACACATAGCCGATCGCCTCGGCTCCCCGCGTGGCCGCCTCACCCATGCGGCGGCGCAGCTCGGGCGTCAGCACGGGCGAGGGCGCCTCTTCGATCAACTTCTGATGCCGCCGCTGGATCGAGCATTCCCGCTCGCCCAGGTGCATCACCCGGCCGTGCCGATCACCCAGCACCTGGAATTCGATGTGCCTCGGCCGGGCCAGGTATTTTTCCAGGTAGACGGACGGGTCGCCGAACGCAGCCTGCGCTTCGTGCTGCGCCATCTGGAGCTGGCGCGGGAAGCTGTCCGCATCGGCCGCAACACGCATCCCTTTGCCGCCCCCACCCGCCGCCGCCTTGATCAGCACGGGGAAGCCGATTTCCTCCGCCATCCCCAGCGCCTCCGCCCCATCCGGCACCGCGCCCTCGCTCCCCGGCACGGTGGGCACGCCCGCGGCCGCCATGGTCCGCCGCGCCACTGCCTTGTCCCCCATCAGCCGGATCTGTTCCGCGGTCGGGCCAATGAAGACGATGTCGGAGCGCTCGCAGATTTCGGCAAACTCGGCATTCTCCGCCAGGAAGCCGTATCCAGGATGGATCGCCTCCGCCCCCGTCACCTCCGCCGCCGCAATGAGGCGGGGAATGTTCAGGTAGCTCTCGCGCGCGGGCGGCGGGCCAATGCAGACGTCCTCATCGGCAAAGCGAACGTGGAGGGATTCGCGATCCGCCTCGCTGTAAACGGCTACCGTGCGGATCCCCATCTCACGGCACGCCTGGATCACCCGCAGCGCGATCTCGCCGCGGTTCGCGATCAGCACCTTTCGGAACATGCCTCAGTGAACCACGCGCCCGCCCGCCGGCTCGATCCGGAACAGCACCTGCCCGTATTCCACAGGTTCGGCATTCTCCACCAGGATCTCGCGGACAGTCCCCTCCCCCTCGGATTCCAACTCGTTCATGAGCTTCATGGCTTCCAGGATGCACAGCGTCTGCCCCTTCACCACCAGGCTGCCTACCTCCACGTACGGCGGCGCTTCCTGCGACGGCGCCCGGTAGAATGTGCCCACCATGGGTGACCGCACTTCGACCAGTTCCGGGCCCGCCGCCACGGAAACCTCCGGCTCAACCGCCGCGGGCGCTGCTGCCGCCGCCGCTGCAGCCGGGACCGGCGCAGCCGGTGCGGCCGGCGCCGCCGCAGGCGCCGCGGGGGCCGGTGGCGGGCTCTTCGAGATCCGGATGCGCGTGCCAGCCCGCGTGATCTCGAGGGAATCGATCCCGCTTTCGTCGACCGCGGCAATCAGCCTGCGCAGGAACTCGAGATCGATCATGGGCCGGGCCCCCCCGGAAGCTTCGTCCCGCAGCTCACCAGCGACGCCGGCCGCCCAACTCTCGGGCAACGCCGCTGCAGCCGCTCCCGCAATCCCCGGCCTCCTGCCTGCCCCTCCCCGACCACCCCTTGCACCCGCAGCCGGTCCACCGCCGCTACCACCCTGCTGCGGTTCACGCCGCCCCGGCTTGACCGTACGTGCCATGCCATTTCTCCTTCCGGAGTCAATCCGCTGGGCTGGAAACGCAAGGGCCCCCGTGGACCCGGACCGCGGGAGGATGGGTGCGCGGCACGGCGAGCCGCTAGGACCGGCCCCGCAGGTACAGTACCAGGCCGCGCAGCCCGAGAAGATAGCTGACCGCGCCGAACCCCATGACCACGCCTACGGCCGGCGCTGCCAGTACGGACCGCCGCCGAAAAGCCTCGCGCCTGTATAAGTTCGACAGGTGCACTTCGACAAATGGGCGCCCCACACCCACCAGCGCATCGCGTAGCGCTATGCTGGTATGCGAGTAGGCGCCCGCATTGACCACCAGGCCGGCCACCCGATCGCCGGCCGCGTGCACGTGGCTCACCAGCTCACCCTCGCCGTTCGCCTGGAACAGCTCCAGCTCGACATTCAGTTCCCCGGCCAGTGCCTCGAGCTGTGCGTTGATCTCCGCCAACGTCTGGCGGCCGTAGATCCCCGGCTCGCGCCGGCCCAGGAGGTTCAGATTCGGGCCGTGGACGACGCCGATCCTCAACGCCTCAGGCTCTGAAGCCACGCGCGGAACATCTCCAGGTCCTCGTCCTCATCGCCGCGCCACGCGCCACTCGCTGGCACCCCGGCTGGCGGTGCGGGAGGCGGCCATACCGGCCCAGCGACAGGTGGGCCGGCGGGCGGCACAGGCTCGCCCAGGGGAGCCGTACGGCCGCCCAACCCCATTTGGCCAGCCGGTGGTGTGCCGCCCGGCTGCCCCGCAACTTCCCGCGTGCCGCCGGACAGCGGAGCACCTGTCCGCTGGGCCCACTCCTCGATGCTCCCGCCGCTGAAAAAGAAGTTTTCGAAATCCTCCCACCCCGCCTCCGCCGGCTGTTCAACGGCTTCGGCAGTGGATTCTGCTGCAACCGCGCCCGTGGCCGACGTGTCCTCCACCGGCCAGGGCGGCGCCGCACGCTTTGCTATCCCAGGGGAGGCGAGCGGCTCAACATACTCCCCACCACTCGGCTCCGCCACGGCCCCGGCATCGCCCGCCGCCTCGCCCTCCGACCATGCGTAGGGCGTGCGCTCGGCACCGGCCGCACCACCGCGCCCCGTCCACGCGGATTCCACCAGCTCAGGGAGCCGGTCCGCCCCTGGCTCCGCGCCGCCTGGCGCGGCCGACTCGACCCGGCTCTCCGGCAATGTTTCGGTAATCGGCCCGATGCCCGGCTCCGGCGGCCGCTCCGACGGCGGCTCCTGCATAGCTCCGCCTGCGTCCGGCGGCCGCCACGGCGGCGCTTCCTCACCCGCCCGCGGCGCGCCGGCAGGC
>JACQVE010000344.1 GCA_016209965.1 Gemmatimonadota bacterium
CCCATGGCCCGTCCCGCGCTTTGCAGGAGCGAGAGAATCTCGAAGGCGCGGCGGACCGCGGGAACCTGATACGCGGGGCGGGCAGGGAGAGTCGGCGTTGCGGCCGCTACGGTTGCGGCGCTGAGCCTTGGCATGGACATCGACGGTGTGCGCGCGTTGCCCGGATCCGGCGGTTCGTTCTGCCTAGAGAACGATTCGTTTTCCTCTACCTCGCGCATCCTAGAGAACGCTCCTCCGCTTGTCAAGGGCAGTTCTCGACATAGGGGGTATTCCCTTGACTCCAGTAACACCAATCGGTAGTAGTACGGGGTGTGGAGGACTACCCGCGCACGCTCATGGAGCTGGAGAGGCGGTTCGCCACCGACGAGGCGTGCCGCGAGTACTTGGCGCGGCTCCGGTGGCCCCAGGGCTTCTCGTGCCCGGCGTGCGGCGGCACGAACGCTTGGGCGACCGGACGGGGGCTCAGGATGTGCGCGACGTGCGAGCAGCAGGTGTCGGTAACGGCTGGAACGATCTTCCAGGATACGCGCACGCCGCTGACGCTGTGGTTCCGCGCGATCTGGTGGGTGGTCAGCCAGAAGCCCGGTGCCAGCGCGCTGGGCCTGCAACGTGTCCTGGGGCTCGGCAGCTACCGCACCGCCTGGACGTGGCTCCACAAGCTCCGCCGCGCCATGGTGCGCCCCGGCCGGGACCGCCTGACCGGCGAGGTCGAAGTAGACGAAACGTTCGTTGGCGGTGTCGAGCCCGGTGGGGGACGTCGCCACGTCGGCACAAAGGCCCTGGTGGCCGTCGCTGCGGAGGTGCGCGGCCCGGCCATCGGTCGGATTCGCCTGCGCAGGGTCTCCGACTCCTCGGCGGACAGCCTGCTGCCGTTCGTCCAAGAGGCCGTCGGCCCGGGCACCGTCGTGATCACGGACGGCCTGCAGAGCTACCGCGGACTCCCCGACGTCGGCTATCGCCATGACCGGAGGGTCCTTCTCGGCCGCGGCGAATCCGCCGAAGCCGTGCTCCCGCGTGTCCACCGCGTCGCCTCGCTCCTCAAGCGTTGGCTGCTGGGCACCCACCAGGGCGCCGTCAGTCGGGAGCATCTCGACTACTACCTCGACGAGTTCACATTCCGTTTCAATCGCCGGACCTCACGCCACCGCGGCAAGCTGTTCTACCGCCTCTTGGAGCAAGCCGTGGCCGTGGACCCCGTGCCCTACGCCGCGATGGTCAAGGGACTGCGGGGCCCGCACTCCGCCGTGCGCTACCGAAGAACTCCCTGGATCAGTAAGTTCCAGGTAAGTTCGTGACGGAGGGCACTGGGCCGCCATGACTGGAGTTGACCCGGTTTCGTGGACGGTGAAGGGCTTTCGCCCAAGTCATGCAGGTTGACGGTTTAGCGGCGAGGTTTGCGCCGGCGGGGCGCGGCGCGGCGGACGGCCCGGGCGAGGCGCCAACGCCTCCAGTCCGGGGCGCCGCCGGGCGCATGGCGCAGCCCGGCCCGAGTGATCTCGACCCCCAGGACTTGGCCTACATGAGCGACCATGAGGTCGCGGATCCATTCGGGCAGCCTGGGCCGACGGCTCGGAGCGGGGTGCTCGGCGTGCAGCGCCTGCTCGAGGGCGCCCCACTCGGTGTCCGAGAAGCGCACGAAAACTCCCTGCCGGCGGGGATACGGTCCCGGTGGCCGTCCGCGGGGCGCCATGGATATCACGATATCAGGAAATCGCACAAGGGGCCTCGTCACGGCTCGCCGCGGCCGGCGCCGGCGCACGCCGCTCGTAGTCAAGCGGGGACAGGTAGGCCAGCGCGGAATGCCGGCGGCGCGGGTCGTACCATCCCTCGATGAAGTCGAAGACTGCCAGACGGGCGTCCGCCTGCGTGGCGAAGCGGGACATGGCCGTGGCGCAGCGGCGGCCCGCCGGCCTCATCCATCACTCGGACCAAGGGTGCCAGTACACGTCGCTCGCCTTCGGGCGCCGGTGTCGCGTGGCGGGCGTCCGGCCCGCGATGGGCTCGGTTGGCGACGCCTACGACAACGCGCTGTGCGAGAG
>JACQVE010000345.1 GCA_016209965.1 Gemmatimonadota bacterium
ATTGTTGCGGATGCGCTGGGCGCGGGGCTGCTCGAGCCGGAAGAGCTGCTGGGACAGACCGACGAGGCGTTGCTGGTGCTGCTGGAAGGGCGGGCCGCTGCCCGGCCCTCCCCCGCCGCCGCCGACGCAGGGCCGGGGGACGCGGTGGGGGAGGCGGTCGCCGCGCCGGGGGTGCCGGTCGGGGGCGCGGCGGAGCGGGTGGGGCGGTGGGTAGCAGCGCTGCGGGCGCGCAGGCTGCCGAAGCGGGCGGCAGAGCTGGTAGCGGCGGAGCTGGGGGCGCGCCGCATCGGTGAGTGGCTGGTGACGGACTCCGCGCTCAAGCGGCGCGTGGAGGAGCGGCTGGCCCAGGAGCTGGGGCTCGGACCGGGCGCGGTGCTGCTGGATTATCCAGAGAAACGTGCGATGTTCGGGCTGGACCTGCTGGTCGAGCGACGAACCGGCGAGGTGCTGCGGCTGGGGCCGGGTGGCCGGGCGGGACTGATTGGCCTGCCTCGCATGGCGGACGAGCTTTACGACACTGCGCGCGTGCTGCGGCTGTTCACCTTCGCTGGACGTCGCGAGGTCGAGCCGGCCACGCTCGCGCGATTGGCTGTGCTGCCCACCCAGCAACTGGAGCAGCGGCTGCAGGATCCCACGCCCCTGCTCTAACCTGAATCCGCCGTCACGCGGATGAGCAGGACGGTGACGTTGTCCGGCCCACCGCGCAGGTTAGCTTCGTCCACGAGCTGCCGCGCGCGTTCCTCGAGCGGCCGATCTCGCTCGAGGAAGGGGAGCAGTTCCCGATCCTCGATCATGCCCGTCAGGCCATCGGAGCACAGCAGGAAGAGGTCGCCGGGGGCGATGTCGATTCGAAGCTGATCCACCTCGACTTCCGGCTCGATTCCCAGCGCGCGGGTCAGGAGGCTGGAGTAGGGGTGGCGTCGCGCCTGGGCTGGCGTCAGGATGCCCGCCTGCACCTGTTCCTGCACCCAGGTGTGGTCACTGGTGAGCTGCGTCAGTTTGGATGGCCGGGCATCCCCCAGCCGCAGGAAGCGGTAGGCGCGCGAGTCGCCCACGTGTGCGATCAGGGCGTGGGGCTCGGCCGGCAGCAACGCCAGCGCGGTCAGGGTCGTGCCCATGCCCGCCTTCTCGGACTCTGCGGCCGCGCGTGACAGGATCTCGCGGTTCGCGGCCTGGACGCCGCCCAGCAGCGCGCGCTGTGCGGCTTCTGCCGATCTGGCCGGTCCCGCCGCCGTCTCAAGCCACTCCCGCTCGAGCGCCTCGACGGCCATGCCGCTGGCCACCTCACCCGCGGCGTGGCCGCCCATTCCGTCGGCCACGGCAAAGAGGCCGACTTCCGGCCGGAGCAGGTACGCGTCCTCGTTGCCGGGCCGCCGGCGGCCCGTGTCGGTAACAGCTGCGGCATTCCAGTGCATGGCGGAAGGCTAGGCGTGGCTGCGGCGTGCAGCAAGGTGCGGCACGCCGATTGCCCACCGGTAGCCCGAGCCATGCTGCGGAAACCGCTGATCCTCGGGTGGGTGCTGCTGGCAGGGGGAGCCGGCTGCCGGCGGGGTAGCCCTGAGGCGGAATCCATGTCGGCGCCGGCACCGCCGCCGGCGGCGGAGATCGCGCCGGTGCAGGAATCCATGCCGCCCGAGGACAAGCTGTGGCGGCTCGAGCACGAAGGCCGGGAACTCGATTAACGGCGCGGTGTTAAATGGGCGGCGAAAGCTGCAGACGGTACGGGCGCACACGGACCTATGGTTGGCAGACTCTTTGTATCCCGCGCTGGGCGCGGGACACGGCGGTGGAGAACCGGGGGCTGTCGGGTCGAGTGGAGCAGACGGATTGATGGCAACTGGGGCAGAGACTCGGAAGCGGCGCCGGCGTCGTTCGGCCCGGCCGTTGCTGGACGATTTCCAGCCGTCCAGGGAGGAGACGACTGCCCTCGATCAGTACCTGCGGGACGTCAGCCGCCACCAACTGATCACGCCGGAGCAGGAGATCGAGCTGGGTCACCGCGCCCGCGCCGGGGATGAGGATGCGGTGCAGAAGCTGGTGCGCGCGAACCTGCGCTTCGTGATCAGTGTGGCAAAAAAGTATCAGAACCGCGGCGTCTCGCTCATCGACCTGATCCAGGAGGGGAACGTCGGGCTGGTGACCGCGGCCCGCAAGTTCGACCCGGACCAGGGCGTCAAGTTCATTTCCTACGCCGTCTGGTGGATCCGTCAGGCGATCCTCTCCTCGCTGGCCAACCAGGGGCGGGCGGTCCGCGTGCCGCTGAACCGGGCGAGTGACCTGGCCCGCATCTTTCGCGAGCGGGAGCGGCTCAAGCAGGAATTGCGGCGGGACCCCAGCACCGAGGAGGTCGCGGAGGCAGCCAGGCTGACGCCGGAAGTGGTCGAGCAGCTCCAGACGCTGAACGCGGCCGAGATCCGGCTGGATGCACCGATTGGCGACACGGACGACAGCAAGCTGGTCGAGCGCTTCATTGTCGAAGAGGCGCACGAGCCCGAGGAGGCGGTCGAGGAGCGGCTGCTGGCCGAGCAGATCGAGCGGGCGCTGGACCTGCTTACGCCCCGCGACGCGCGGGTGGTGCGCCTGTACTTCGGGCTGGAGGGCGGGCATGAGCACACCCTCGAGGAGATCGGCAACATGCTGGGCGTCACGCGGGAGCGCGTGAGACAGTTGCGCGACCGCGCGCTGAAGCGGCTCCGCGAAGGGGAGTTGGGCCCCGCGCTCGAGAGCTTTGCCGCCTGATGACGCGCCGGCACGGCGGTGGGCGCGAACGCGCGCGCAACCACCGGGGCTGGCAATGGGGTAGGGTGCGGCGGGCCGGCGGCGGCGTCTACGAGGTCGAGCTGGAAGATGGCGGCGTGGCCGCAGCCGCGCTGCGCGGGCGGCTCAAGCTCGAGCAGCGCACCGGCGACCGGGTCGTAGCCGGCGACCGGGTAGCGGTCGAACGCCACCCGGACGGCAGTTTCACCATCGAACAGGTCGCGGAGCGATGCAGTGAGCTCGCCCGCCGCGCCCCAGGCAAAGGGGCGAGGCGGGCGAAAATCGTTGCCGCCAACATCGATCAGGTGGTGGTGGTCCTGGCCGCCGCCAAGCCGGAGCCGAAGCTGCGCATGCTCGATCGGTTCCTGGTGCTCGCCGAGTCGAGCGGCCTTCCCTCAGTCATTGTCCTGAACAAGACTGACCTCCTCCCGGCCGCCGCCGCGCGAGCCCTGCTCGAGGACTACGAGGGCGCGGGCTACCGCGTCCTCTACACGAGCGTCGTCGAGCGGCGCGGGCTGGACGCACTGCACGAAAACTTGTGTGGCCAGACCAGTGTATTGGCCGGTCCGTCCGGCGCGGGGAAATCCAGCCTGCTCAACGCGATCGAGCCGGGGCTGCGGCTGCGCACCGCCGAGGTGAGCGCCGCAGTGCACAAGGGCCGGCACACCACGGTAAGTGCCGAGCTGCTCCCACTGGGCTGCGGCGGCTACGTTGCCGACACGCCAGGCCTGCGCGAGCTGGGGCTCTGGGGCGTGCCCACCGCCGAGCTGGACCATTTCTTCCCCGAGTTCCGCGCCTACCTGGGCGAGTGCCGCTTCGGCGGCTCCTGCACCCATATCCACGAGCCGCGTTGCGCCCTGCGCGAAGCCGTCCAGGCCGGCCGCGTCTCCGCTGCCCGCTACCAGAGTTATCGGCGGCTGCGTACGGAAGAAGCCGGCGGGTGAGGGGGTAATTGTGACGCGTCGCGGCGTTCCCTCGTCTAAGAGAGGGCGCGCCGATTCGCGCGACCCTGGAGTGGGCGGCACAAGAGTTGACTGACGCCCCGCCCACCCGAGTGTGAATCCACCTCAGCGGAGGTTCAGTATGACGCGTCGGGTTGCGGAGTACGCCGTGCTTGCCCTAGCCCTCTCTCTCCCCCTGGCGGCGTGCGATGACGGAGACAATATGGGCGCCCAGACCGGGAGGATGTCCATTCTCCTGACGGACGCACCCGGCGACGTCAAGGCGGCGGTGGTCACGATTGCCGGGATCTACCTGCAGGGCCAGGGCAGTGATACTGGGCGCATCTTCCTGACGCAGACGGAGACGACCACCAACCTGATCACCCTGGCCAATGACACCAGGACGCTGGTGGACGGGGCAACCATCTCCGCCGGCACCTATGCCCAGCTCCGCTTCATCCTCACGGGTGCGTTCCTCGAGGTCGAGAATGCGGACGGCAGCACGAGCATCTTCGCCTCTTCGCCCGGTTACAAGGGTCTGCCCGCGGGAGCCAAGGTCGAGGGCGAGCTGCAGATGCCGAGTCTGGCGCAGAGCGGGCTCAAGGTCATCCTGCCGGGCGGGTCGGTGCAGGTGACGGGTGAGCAGAAAATCCTGCTCGTGGACTTCGATGTGGCGCAGAGCTTCGGCAGGCAGGCGGGCCAGTCCCGCCGCTGGGTGATGAACCCGGTGCTCAAGGCCACGGAGCTGCAGGTGAGCGGCAGCGCCACGGCAACGCTCCGGCTGGGGGCCGGCGTCACACTCCCGAGCGTAGGCGGAAGCGCGGTCACCCTGGCCAACTTCAAGGCGCGGCTCACTAGCAGTGAGGGGAGCAGCGAGGCGCTGGCGTTGACGGACGCCAATGCGGACGGCGTTTTCGAGGCGACGTTCAAGTTCCTGTTCCCGGGGCAGTACACGCTCGAGTTCGTGGCGCCGGCAGGCGTATCGTTCACCACGAACCCGACGACGCCGACCTCGGTAACGGTTGCCTCGGCTGCCTCCGTGACTTCCGCGTTCACAGTGACGGCGGCCAGCGGATCCTGAGCAGACGCCCGCTTCGCGCATGCGTATACGCATGCGCACCCGCCGCGCTTCCCGCTCCCGCTCACACTCTTCAGCCGCTGCCCGCCGGGGCCAGCGAAAGATGGGGAGCGGGAGCGGCGCGGTGGATGACATTCTCGTGGGGCGGCTGCAGCAGGTTCCCGGGCGTGCTATACTGGCTCGCGTGATTTACGCAGTGAGCTGGAGCGGCGGGAAGGATTCGGCGCTGGCACTGGACCGGGCAGTGCGCGGTGGCCTGCGCGTGCAGCACCTTTTTAACATTTACGAGGGCTCGAGCGGCCGCGTCCGCTTCCACGGCGTGCGCCGCGAGTTGATCCGCGCGCAGGCCGATGCGCTGGGATTGGATCTGATCCAGGCGCACACGCATCCGGCGGACTTCGAGGCGGTTTTTGCCAGCGTGCTGGACGAGCTGGAAGCGTTGGAGGTAGACGGCGTCGTCTTCGGCAACATTCATCTGGCGGACATCCGGGCGTGGTACGAGGAGCGGACCACGGCACGCGGCTTCGAGCACCGGGAGCCGCTCTGGGAGGAGAACCCCGCCGCACTGCTGGACGAGGCGCTCGGCCGGGGCTACCGCGCGCGTGTGGTCAGCGTGAACCTCGAACTGGGCCGCGGCGAGTGGTTGGGCCGGGAGCTGGACGCCGCCCTGGCGGCGGAGCTCAAGGCGCTGCCGGACGTGGATCCTGCCGGCGAGCGCGGCGAATACCACACCTTCGTCTTCGACGGCCCGCTCTTCCGTGAGCCGCTGCAAGTAGCAGACGGCGAGGTCTTCGAGCGCGAGGGGCACCTGGTGCTGGATCTGCTGCCCGCACCGCCGCCCCCCGTAGAGCAGACGTAGCTTGAGCATCCCCGTCGTAGCCACCCGGCTGCGACTTGATTCACCCAGGTGTACGTGCACGTGCTTCTACTCGTGCACGCACACGTCCGTTGGACTGCGACAACTCTCGGTCTGAGGCGGAGCGTCGTTGGTGCTACAGTGTAGTGCCCAGGCGCGCGCCCAGGTACAGCGTGCGTCCGCGCGCAGGAAAGCCCCTGGCCTCCTGGTAGCTTTCGTCGAGCAGGTTCTCTAGCTGCAACGTGGCTGTCAGCTCTGGCGCCCGACCGCGGGCGCGCAGGATGCGGTAGTCCCCCGCCACGTCCAGCCGGAGGTAGGCGGGCAGCTCGACCCGCTCGACCGTGAAATCGGGGCGGAACTCGAGGTCGTCGCGGTCGCCGACGTACTGGGCGGTCAGGTTCAGCCTGCCATGCGCGGGACTGTGGTAGCCCAAGCCCAGCGTCAGCGTGTGAGCGGGGCGCCGGAGCAGGCGCCGTCCCCTGGCGTAGTATGCATTGCTGCCCGTATCGAACCCGGGGTCCTGCGTTTCCGTATCCAGGAAGGCATAGCCGAGCGCGCCGCTGAAGCCGTGGGGGCCGGTGACGTGCGCCTCGAGCTCGATTCCGGAAGCTGCGGCGCTCGCGACGTTGAAGTAGTTGGGATCGTCCGGGCGGGGTGGCTGGAACGTGTACTGGATCAAATCCCGGAACCGTTGCTGGAAGTAGACGGCGGCCAGCGAGACGCGCCCGCGCAGCAGCGGCTGCTCGACCCCCACTTCCCAGCTCCGTGACCGTTCTGGCCGGAGCCCGGGATTCCCCCGGTCGCCGTAGCCGCTGCCGAAACTCTCGAAAAACGTAGGCTCCTTGAAACCCGTGGCCGCGGCGGCGTGCAGCCGCGTCCCGCCCGCCCGCCGGAAGGCCGCGCCGGCCCGATAGGTGGCCAGGCTGCCGAACACTTCATTGGCCTCGAGGCGTGCGCCCAGATTCAGGAACGCGCCCCTCCAGCCACTGAGGAGCTGGGCGTAGAATCCACGGTTCAGCCGCTCGATGTCGGCCGAGACGCTGGACTCGCCCCAGGGCGCGCGCGACTCGCTCGAAGACCGCCCCCGCTGCCGCTCCAGCTCCGCGCCCGCGGTCAGCACGGTGCCGGGCGTCCAGTGGAAGTTGAGGCGGGCGTCCGCGCTGCGCCGGGCGAGGTCGCCCGTACCGTGGAACGAGCCGCGGGCGTCCGCCGCATCGTCCGGCTGATTGTCGTAGCTGTCCTCGACTTCGCGGGCGGCGAGCAGCAGGCGGGCCTCGAGGCGATCGCTCAGGAAGCGGCCCGCATCCAGGCTCAGCGAGAGCGCGTTCTGTAGCTGGAACTGGTTCCGGTCCACGACCTGGCCCGAGCCATCCGTGGGGAAATGGAACTCGCTCTCAACGTAGCGTAGGGCCAGGTCCGCGCCGCCCCGCTCGTCCGGGCGGGCATGCACGCGCGTGCTGAGCGTGGTGTTGCGGTACTCGTTGTTGAACGCGTAGGCGCCGTCGTTCGCGTAATGCGCCAGGGCGGCACTGTAGCCCATGTGTTCCGCGCCGCCGGAAAGCTCTGCCCGCCAGGCGAGCGAGGTTGTGCCCGCCGAGCGTGGGTCGACGCCGGCGCCCACGCGGTCCGCCAAGCCGCGACGCACTTCCAGGGTGCCCTGCGGCCGGCCGCGTCCCCGTCGCGTAAAGAGCTGAACGACCCCCGTAACCGCGTCCGAGCCATACAGCACGCTGGCCGGGCCGCGCACCACCTCGATGCGCTCGATGTTGTCCGTGGTGAGGTGGGCGAAGTCGAACGCGCCACCCGGCGCATTGGCCGGCACGCCGTCGATGAGCACCTGGACGTAATCGCTCTCGCCGCCGCGCAGGAAGAGCGACGTCGTCGCCCCAACGGCCCCCGTCTGCACCAGGGCCGCGCCCGTCACCCGCCGCAATGCTTCCACCACGTACTGGATGCCCAGGGCGCGCAGCTCTTCCCCGGTAATCACGGTGACGAAGGCGGCGGCCGCCGCCCGGGGCGTGGGCAGGCGAGTGGCGGTGACGACCAGCTCCTCGAGTTGGAACGTGTCGGCCCGCTCCTGCCCGGCGAGCGGTGCGGCGAAGATCGTGCCCAGCAGCCCGAAGCCGGCGAGGTAGGAAGGCATGGTCCTCATGGGTACCTCCTGTGTGGGTATGTGGCCGTTGATCAGCCGCGGAGTAGCGCCACGGCGACCTGCTGTCAGGCCTCAGGTGCGGCACGCGGACTCGCCGCCAGCGCCACGACCTGCGGCGCACCCTCGTCCCGGCCCGGCCCCGGGTGATGCGTCACCCGCACGGGCCAGTCGTAGATGCGCTCGAGCAGCCCCTCGCGCAGCACGGCGGCGGGCGGGCCCTGCGCAGCCGGCGCCCCGCGATCCAGCAGCAGTAGCTCGGCCGCATAACGGGAGGCCAGGTTGATGTTGTGTGTGGCCAGCAGCACCGCGACGCCCTCCCGCGCGGCCAGATCCGCCAGCAGTTCGAAGATCTCCATCTCGTGGCGGATATCGAGCGCGGCGGTCGGCTCGTCGAGCACCAGGGCGCGCGGCTGCTGCGCCAGTGCCCGGGCCATACGCGCCCGCTGGCGCTCGCCGCCCGAGAGCGTGGCCACGGGGCGGTCGGCCAGCTCGAGCACGTCGCAACGTTCCAGTGCCTGGGCGATGGCGAGCCGGTCTGGTGCACCCTCGGACCGGAAGGGGCCCAGGTGCGGATAGCGGCCCATGGCTACGAGCTCGCGCACCGTGATCGGGAAGACCAGCTCCTCGACCTGCGGCACAACGCCGATGCGTCGGGCCAGCTCGCGGCGCGCCCACTCCCCCACGGGCCGCCCCCAGAAGCGGGCCGCGCCCGACTCCGGCCGGAGCACGCCCAGCAGCACGCGCAGCAGCGTGGATTTCCCCGAGCCGTTGGGGCCCAGGATGGCCTGCACCGAACCGGGGGCCACACTCAAGCTGACGCCCGCCACCGCGGGCCGGGCTGCGCCGGCGTAGCGGAAGCGAAGATCGCGGGCGGCGAAAACGGGATCGGTCACGGGACGGCCTGGTGCTGGCGCACGCCTGCGAGCAACGGGCTGGGGTGCGGGCACGGGTACAGGTACGCGCTGGTGGCCGGCATGAGGATCTGGAGCATCAGCATCGGGATCGGGATCGGCAGCGGGAGCGGGCCCAGGCGCCGGATGCGGTAGGTAGCGCGACGTATCACGCATTCCTCCGTACCAGCAGCAGCGCGAAGACGGGTACGCCGACCAGCGCGGTCACGACGCCCACAGGCAGCTCGGCGGGGGCGGCAACGGTTCGGGCGGCAGTGTCCGCGAGCAGCAGGAACGCGGCGCCGGCGAGGATCGAGGCAGGCAGGAGTAAGCGGTGGTCGCTCCCCCACACGAGTCGGAGCGCGTGCGGCACAATGAGGCCCACGAAGCCGATCGCGCCGCACGCGGCCACGCTGGCGGCGACCAGGAGCGAGGCAACGAGGTAGGCGGCGAGCTTGACGCGCTCGACGCGCGCCCCCAGGTAGAGCGCGGTTTCCTCGCCCAGCGCCAGGAGGTTGAGCGGGCGCGCCAGCGCCAGCAGGACGAGCGCGGCCGGCGCGGCGTAGAGTGCCAGCACGGCGGTCGCCGTCCAGCTCGCCCCCGCCAGGCTTCCCATCATCCAGAAGACAGCCGAGCGGAAGCTCTCCGCCTCGACCATTGTGAGGAGGAGCAGGATCACGGCGTTCAGGAACGCGCCCACAATGACGCCGGCCAGGAGCAGCACCCGGGTATCGAGGGAGCGGCTCGCGCCCGCGGTGATGCGGAAGACGAGGATCGCGGCGAGGACGGCGCCGGCGAAGGCGGCGAGTGGCAGAGTCCAGGATGCGCGTGCGGCCCAGCCGAGCAGCAGGGCCGCTACAGCGCCCACGGCGGCCCCTCCCGCCACTCCCAGGATGTAGGGCTCGGCCAGGGGGTTGCGCAGCAGCGCCTGGAACACCGCGCCGCTCAGCGCCAGGCAGCCACCCACCAGCGCCGCCAGGACGGCGCGCGGCAGGCGGAGCTCGAGCACGATGGCCCGTGCCGTGGGCTCGCCACCGCCGGTCAGCGCGTCGAAAACGTCGCCCAGTGGGATGCCTGCGGCACCGGAGGCAATGCTGAGGAGCAGGACCGCGCAGGCGATCAGCGCGAGGAGCAGCAGGCGCAGCGCGGTGCGGGCGGTCACGGCGTCGCCTCCGCGGCAAAGCTCTCGGGGTGGAGGAGCCGCGCCAGGCGCCGGGCCGCCTCGGGGATCCCGGGCCCCCACCGGTTGAACACGTCGGGGTCCACGGGAAAGACGCGCCCCAACCGGACCGCCTGGAGCTGACGCCACCCGGGGGTACGCTTCAGCCGCCCGCCCACCTGCGGGCCCGCCTCGGCCAACGCCAGGACCACGGCATCGGGCTGGCGGCGGACCACCTCCTCGAGGCTCACTTGCGGCCAGCGCGCCACGGCGTCGCGGAAAACGTTCCGGCCGCCGGCCGCCTCGAGCAGTTCGTCCACGAACGTGCCGGGCCCGGCCACGAACAGCGGCTCGAGGCCGACGACGTAGAGAACCGAGGGCGCCGGCCGGCCGGCCACGGCGGCGCGCACGGTGTCGAGTGCCGCGTGGATCCGGCCCAGGACTTTCTCGCTTTCCGCGGCCAGCCCCAGCAACTGCCCCACCCCCCGCGTCGTGCGCGCCGCCTCCGCCAGTGTCTCCGTGCGCGCGGCGTAGACCGCGATGCCCAGATCCGCCAGCCGATCGATCACCGTGCGGGACTGCGCGTCCACCCAGCCTACCACCAGCTCCGGGCGCAGTGCCGCCAGAGATTCCAGATTGGGGGTGAGCCCTCCGCCCACCGTGGGCAGCGCGGCAAGCGCCGGCTGATCGTCGTAGTCCGTGCGGGCCACCAGCCGGTCGCCCGCGCCCAGCGCCAGGATCAGCTCGGTGACAGACGGAATCAGGCAGACGACGCGCCGGGCGGGGCGCTCGAGTCGGACCAGACGCCCCGCGTCGTCCCGGACCAGGATCGCGGCCGCAGACTCCGCTTTGCCGCCGCTCTCGGCACAGCCGGCAGGGAGCAGGAGGAACAGGGGAAACCAGAGGAGTCGAGCCGCGCGCAACAAAAATCCCGTCCTTTCCGGAGGGAAGGACGGGCAATGGAGGGCAGCGGACTAAACCGGCGCCGGCTCGCGTCCCGACCCCTTCCCTCGAAGGGCTTCTACTCGGGCGCGATCGGGGCCGGTCTCCTGACTCGAGGCAGCGCCGCTCGCCTTCCCAGGGCGCGTCGACGCCCCAGTGGCCATTGAGCGGGCCGGTCCGGACGGGAATAACTGCCCGGGCCTCTTACAGTGGCGGGGCCGCGCCGGCTTCACACCGGACTTCCGAGGCCCCGGTCGCAAGTTGTCGGGGCGCAAGGTAGAGGGCGGTCCACGGGTGCGCAAGAGGCGCGTGGGCTGCGTGGGCTGCGGGGATGCAGGGGATGCATCCGCGCCGGCTATTGCAGGCGGACGGCTGCACTTTGCCGCTAGAGCAGTGCCGTCGGGGCGCGCGCTCACACGGCGCAGGACAGGGGTCGCGAGGGTTCAGCTCTTCTTCGAGGTCTTGGCGAAGAAGGCGCTGAAGCGCTGCTCGACGCGCTCGTCGCCACATCTGGGGCAGCGGGGGTGCGCATCTTCGTGCTCGCGCATGCTTTCCACGTGGTCGAAATCAGAGTCGCAGTTCAGGCAGTGGTACTGGTAGACGGGCATGGCGGCTCCCTCCGCCGCGAGCGCGGCTCCTGGGGTGCTCCTTCGCCTGTTACGGAACGCCTGAATCTAGGACGGGGGTCGGGCGCGGTTCAAGCCCTCCTGAGCGCGCTGGTCTTCCTACTCGGCTTCGGCTCGCACTCGTCGCGATCATCGCGCCGTCCGTGGCGTGGAGGCCGTGTCGGTAGTGGCGGCTGCGGTACGGGGGCAGCGCTGGTGGAGGAGGTGGCGCCAGGCGCCGGCGGAGTAGCCCACGGCCTCGAACCAGCTATGGGTGGTGCCATACACTTCGAGCAGCAGCTCGATACTTCCGTCGCGATCCCAATCCAGGTAATCGATGACGCGCGGCGCCGCTTTGCCGTCGCGGGCGTAGTCGTGGAACATTACGTAGGCGGTGTCGTAGCCGATCTGTTCCCGGGGCAGGGCGACGAAGAAGAGGGAAGCGCCTGCGTCATCCAGGCCGGGGCCGAGGCTGTCGCCTACCAGGAAGGTGGCGCTGAGGCCCGGGTCACGGACGCCGGCCAGGGGGAGGGGAAGGATTTGCGCGGTAGCCCGCGCCCAGTTTCCCGGCAGCGGCGCACCGCGGGCCCGGAACAGGCGCTCCGCCATGATGGGGGCGAGGAGCAGCATGCGCCGATCCGGCTGGAGCGGGGGCGCTGCTCGTTGCGGCTCGGGTGCGTGCTGCTTGGCCAGCGCCAGGAATCCCTGCGCGGCGTCCTGCCCGGGCACCAGCTCGAGGACGCCCGATGCACTGGGCAGGCGGGGGCAGGCGCCGGCTGGGGGCAGCGCCGCGGAGCGGGCGATGAAGGTGCCCGCCCGCTGCCCCCGCCGGTACATGGCGAACTCGCTGCCCTCGCGCAGGTGCTCGGCAATCAAGCGGGTGTTGTAGACGTCCCAATCGGTTGTCGCCTGCAGGGGGCGGAGCGAGTCTCCCGCGATCTCCGCCACTGGCACGAGCGTGCTCTGTGCATCAGAGGGCCGGACATAGTACAGGACAGGTCCCTGCGGCAGGCGCTCGCCCGGCTCCGTGCCGGGTTGCCGGGTGGGGGAGTGGCTGGGCGGCGGTACGATCGACACGTCGATGCCGCCCCACTCTATGTTGTCGCATGCCGCGGTCCAGGTTACAATCCCGGCTCCGATCAGGGGACGCAGCACGCCTGCCCTGAAGCGCGGCGTGCGCGGTGCGCGCGCTGCGGCTCGCGCCGCGCGCCCGAACTCCGGGTCCTGATGCTGCGAGGCGTGGCTCATGTCCGGCGCTGGCGGATCGGTGGCCGAATGCGACCATACTTGCGACTTGGACCACTAAGGTAAAGGGGCGGTTCAGATCCCCGCAACCGAAGGGGTCGAGCTCGAGTACTGCGAATGCCCCCGCGTTGGCGAGTCAAACCCTGTGGTCCCGCAGCGTGTAGGGAGCTGAAAGCCGTTCCCGCCGTCCAGCCTGCGAGGCCACGATGCCCATCGACACACCTCCGACTTCCGGCGCGTTCTCGGCCACTGGGTCACCGGCGTAGCCGTTATCACGGCGCAGCGGCCGGGCGGCGGGGAGCCGTGCGGCCTCACGGCCAACACGCTCACTTCGGTCTCGCTTCAGCCGCCGCTGGTCCTGGTCTGCGTCGAGAGCGGCGCGGACTCCCACGGCTGCATCCAGCAGGCCGGCAGCTTCGCGGTCAACGTCCTCGCGGCGGATCAGGAACGGCTAGCCCGGCGCTTTGCCGCCTGGGACCTCGAGCGGAAGTACCAGGGCGTGGCGTATCACCCTGCCGTAACCGGTGCGCCGATCCTGGATGACGCCCTGGCCTGGGTGGACTGCCGCGTCTGGGCCACGTACCCGGCCGGCGGCCGCGCTTTCGGGGCTCTGCCATCCCTGATCTGTAAGGTTTTGCCGCTGCCTGCCGATACTCTGGGCATCGGCGGCGCAACGCCGCACGAGCCCCGAAGGCGGGAGGCGTCCAATGTCGGGTGCTTCAGGCAGCATGGTTAAGCGCCGCCGCCGGGCGGCCCTGCTCTCGCTCCTGCTTGTCGGCGGCTGTGCGGCCGAGCCGATCGCGCCCGAGACATCGGGAGAGACGCCGGGCCCGGGCGCCGAGCGCTTCACCATCGTCCTGCCGATCCAGCTCGCGGACACGGGCCAGGCCATGTACGGATTGTGGCCGTTCGGCGTGCACGGCGGCGGCCACGCCTCGGATGGGCACCCGGGGTGGGATATCGAGTTCCGCGTGGGCAGGAAGGTCCGGGCGGCCGCCGCGGGCGTTGTGCAGTCGGTGTTGGCCGAGCCCGAGACGCCGGACCGGGTCACGATTCAGATCCAGCACAGCGTGGGCGGAAAGGCTTACCGAACCGTCTACACCAACTTGGTCTCCGTGGCAGCGGGTGTGGCGCCGGGGGCACCGATCGCGGAGGGGCAGGTGCTGGCCACGGCCGGCGCCCTGACGCTGCGGGTCGGCACCCGCACGGTGACGTTCGCCATGACCCATTTCCAGGTCGATGACTTCAGTCAGCGCGCGGGCTCGAGCAACGAGCACGCGATCAACCCCTACGCCGTGCTGCGCGAGGGTGCACGGCCGGTGCTGGATGCGATCTGGAGCCAGGCCGCATACAACCAGGAGTTGACGGA
>JACQVE010000346.1 GCA_016209965.1 Gemmatimonadota bacterium
ATTAGGGCTACCCGGTGCCTGTTCGGCAACCTCTTTTTCTGCAGTGGCCATGACCTTTCCTTGTCCGAAAAACCGCCAACGAGATACCTGTCCATCCTGGACCTGTTCTACGTTCGCGGGGTTCTCATTTTAACAGGGGCGGAGCGACTCGAACGCTCAACCGCCGGTTTTGGAGACCGGTGCTCTACCCGTTGAGCTACGCACGTTCGTTTATGGCCGGGGACGGAATTGAACCGCCGACACCGCGGTTTTCAGCCGCGTGCTCTACCAACTGAGCTACCCGGCCGGCCTGTCAAACAGCCCTGCCCCGGTGGCGCCGGCCCGACCAGACCGCGACGAAAAGCCCGCGCGGCGTTAGGCGGCGCGGGCGCGGCCGGAAAGCCCCGGACGCAGTCCGGGTGACATAGCGGGGGCGGGATTTGAACCCGCGACCTCCGGGTTATGAGCCCGGCGAGCTACCAGACTGCTCCACCCCGCGTCATTCTCAGTGTTCTAGTATAGCCGCGCCACGACCGGGTGTCAACCCGCGGGGCGGCTTGTGGGGCGCGTCAGACCACGAGGTTGATGAGGCGGTCGGGCACGAAAATCACCTTGCGTATGGGGTTGCCGTCGAGGAAGCGGCGTACGTTCTCATCGGTGAGCGCGGCGGCGCGGGCCTCGTCCTGGGCGAGGCCGCGGCGTACGGGGATGCGGGCCCGCACGCGGCCGTTCACCTGGACGACGAACTCGACCGTGTCGGCCGTGGCCTTCTCCGGATCGTACTCTGGCCAGCGCGCTTCCTGGAAGAGGCTGTGCTTCCCGCCGAGCTGCTGCCACAGCTCCTCGGCGAGGTGGGGGGCGAAGGGGGCGACGAGCCGGACGAGCGGCTCGATCTCGGCGCGGTTCGCGCGGCGGCCGCCTTCGCGCACCGCGTTGAGGTACTCCATCAGCGCGGCAATGGCCGTGTTGTAGCGCAGCCCGGCGATATCCTCCGTCACCTTGCGCATGGTCGCGTGGAGCTTCTGCTCGAGCGCTGCGGAGACGGGCTCCTCGCCCAGCTCGCCGACCGGGACGACCGTGTCCCAGAGGCGAGACAGGAAGCCATGCGGCCCCTGGATCCCCTGGTCCCGGAAGTCGCCCCCCTCCTGGTAGGGCCCCAGGAACATGAGGTAGGTACGCAAGGTGTCGGCGCCGTAACGCTCGAGGTATTCATCCGGAATCACCACGTTGCCGCGGCTCTTGGACATCTTGGCGCCGTCCCGGATGATCAGCCCGTGCTTGCGGAAGCGGAGGTAGGGCTCTTCGAATTCCAGGTAGCCCAGGTCGTGCAGTGCCATGGTGATGAAGCGGCTGTAGAGCAGGTGGAGGACGGCGTGCTCCTCCCCGCCGATGTAGATATCGACCGGCAGCCACTTGCGGGTGAGTTCCGGGTCGAAGGGCACGTCGTCGCGGTCCGTGGAAGCGTAGCGCAGGAAGTACCAGGCGCTGTCCAGGAAGGTATCGCTCACGTCCGTCTCGCGGCGCGCCTCGCCCCCACATTGCGGGCAGGGGACGCGGTACCATTGCGCGACACGGGCCAGCGGACTCACGCCACTCTCGTCCGGCTTGTAGTTCTCGATGTACGGCAGCACGACCGGCAACTCGCTCTCCGGCACGGGAACGGTGCCGCAGCGGCCGCAGTGGATGATGGGGATGGGCGGCCCCCAGTAGCGCTGGCGCGAGATGCACCAGTCGTGCAGGCGGTAGTGGACGCGAGGCTCGGCGAGGCCTTGCGCCTCGAGCCAGGCGACGATGGCGCGGCCGCCCTCGTCCCACTTCATACCATTGAACTGCCCGGAGTTGACCAGCACGCCGGCGCCGGTGTAGGCCTGGTGCAGCGGCGTTCCCTCGTGTTCCGGCTCGCCGGCCACTACGCGGCGGATCGGCAGCGCGAACCTGGTCGCGAACTCGAAGTCGCGGTCGTCGTGCCCCGGCACCGCCATGATCGCACCCGTGCCGTACTCCATGAGCACGTAATCCGCGATCCAGATGGGGATCTCCTCGCCCGTCGCAGGATTCAGGCAGTAGCCGCCGGTGAAAATGCCCGTCTTCCCCTTCTCCGTCTTCCGGCGCGTGACCAGGTCCAGGGACGCGATGCGGCTGCGGTAGGTGTCCACCACGGCGCGGTGCTCGGGCGCGGTGACCGCGTCCACCAGCGGGTGCTCCGGCGCGAGCACCATGAAGGTGGCGCCAAAGAGCGTGTCGGGGCGGGTGGTGAAGACATCGATGCCCCCCGCCGCATCACCAGACTGAGCGACGCGGGGACGCGGCGACGCGGCGTTCTCCCTGTCGCCGGCTCGCCGTGTCGCCGTGTCGCCCTCTCGCCGTTTCGGAGCTGGGACCAGGGGGAAGCGGATGAGCGCGCCCTCGCTCTTGCCGATCCAGTTTTCCTGCGCCCGCTTGGTGGTATCGGACCAGTCGATCCAGGACAGGTTGGCGAGCAGCCGCTCGGCGTAGCGGGTGATCTTGAAGAACCATTGCGCGAGGAAGCGCTGCTCGACCAGGGTGCCGCAGCGTTCGCACTCGCCCGCGATCACCTGCTCGTTGGCCAGCACCGTGTGGCAGGACGGGCACCAGTTGACCGGCGCGACCTTCCGTTCCGCCAGCCCTGCCTTGTAGAGCTGCAGGAAGATCCACTGCGTCCACCGGTAGTAGCGCGGGTCCGTCGTATCGACCGTGTGCTGCCAGTCATACATGGCGCCACTGCGCTTGAGCTGCCGCCTGAAGTTCTCAATGTTGCGCGGGATCAGCTCCATGGGGTGGGTGCCGACCTTGAGCGCATAGTTCTCCGAGTGGATGCCGAACGCGTCGAAGCCGATGGGCTCGAAGACGTCCTCGCCCTGCAGCCGCTTCCAGCGCCCGTAGACGTCCGCGCCCGTGAAGGCATACACGTTCCCGACGTGCAGCCCCTCGGCGGACGGGTAGGGATACATCATGAGGTTGTAGAAGGGGCGCTGCGCACGGTGGAGCGCATCAGCGCTGAAGGTGTTGGTTCCCTCCTCGGCCCAGCGCTGCTGCCACTTCGCCTCGATCGCGATGGCGTCGTACGTCGTCTGCGTGCCCTCGCTCATGCCGCCATTCCTGCCGTAAACGCGCCAACCCCCAAAAATATACGCTCAGCGCGCGACGCCTACAATCGCGCGAAACTACCGAAACTACTGCTCACCCGCTTCACCCGCTCACCCGCCACACCCCGCCACGTGCGGACACCCCGCCTCACCCGCCTGCGAGCTGCCCGAGCGCCGCGAACGGGTCGGCCGGCGAGCGGCGGGCGGCGGCTCGAATGGCTCTTACGGCGGCGGGCAGATCACCGGCGGCGCGCTGCCAGGCGGCTTCGAACAGGTGCAGCCGATCGTGGTAGACGCGCCGGGCGATGAGCAGCGCATTGTTCCAGCGGAGGCGGCCGAAGCCGCGGTACGCCGAGGTCTCGAGCGCCGGCTCCACCTCGGCCGCGAAACGGGAGCGCGCGCGCTGGAACACCGTTTCGCGGGCGCCGAGCCGCTGCTCGAACGAGAGATCGGCGCGCGCGTAGAGGGTTTCCAGCTCGCGGATCAGATCCGACAGAAAAGCGGCGAAGCGGAGGTTGTCGGCCCAGCCGCGCTCGGCTTCCTGGCAGCGCTGACCTTGCTGGCCTTCCAGGCTGCAGAAGAAGAGGATGGCGCCGCGCTCGCCGACGAAGCTCGCGAAGCTCTCGTTGAAGCCGACTTGCCCGGGCAGGAAGAGGCTGTTGTGCGTGAGCTCGTGGATCACCGTCGAGACCAGGTTTACGTCGCTGGCGCGGAGGAGCGTCGAGAGCAAGGGATCGCTGAACCAGCCCAGCGTGCTGAACGCGCTGGTTGGGCGGACGTAGGTGTCGTACCCCTCCTGCTCCAGCTCCTCGGCCGCACGCTGCGCGGCGCGCGCACTGAAGAACCCTTTGTAGGGCACGTGCCCCACGATGGGGAACCACCAGGTGAGCTGTTGGAAGCGGTCGCGGCGCGCGGCGGAGACTACCAGGGCAAGCGTATCGCGGTCGACCCAGGAATAGCTGGTATAGCTGCTCCCTGCAGCCAGGCCGAGCGCCTCCCGGGCAAAGGTCCGCGCCTCGAGTACCAGGCGCAGCTTGCGACGCGTCTCGGCGCTGGTCGCAGGATCGTCCACCAGCTCCATGATCGGACGGCGCCGGCTCAGGATCTTGCCCTCCTCGATCCCCGCGCGTAACACGTAGAGGGGAGTGCAGGTGAGCGATCCGGCGGCGGCGGCGGCCAGGACCAGCAGCAGGGTGGCTTTCTTGCGCATGTCCTCCGTGGCAAGGCGGGCGACGGCGAGTAAGACCCTCGCTGGTGCCGCGGGGTTCCCGCGCTGTAATCCTGGCGGTCAAGAGGCGTGCCCCGGTTCCGGTTGCGGCCAGGGCCTGCGGCCGCCGCCTGAGCGGTGCGGTACGATTCGTGCCCGCGCGGGGGCGCCCAACGGCCTGCCCTCGGTTCTCCTGCTGGTCTCCGATCCCGTGGACGCCGTGCACGCGCTCGACCTGGGAGCGGCAGGCGTGCTGAGCCGTCCGCTCGTTCCGGAGCGCCCGCCATGCAGCTTCACGAAGGCTAAGTGGTCGAATCCGCAAATACGCCCGCATTCGGCCGCCGATCCCTCCCCGCTGGCTGCGTTGCGCTCCCTGCGGCGTAGCACCTGGGCTACGCCTCAGTCGCGCGCCTTGCCAGCGGGGCGGCTCGGCGCCCTCGTTGCGTGGGCGTACTTACGAACTCGACCACTAAGCGCGCGGAATCAAAACACCCGGCGGAAGCTGCGCCAGAGGCGGTCGAAGAAGCGCTCGACGCCGCTCTCGGGGTGGAGCGGGCAGGGTTCGGTGGGCTCGGTGCCCGGTAGGAAGTATTCGATGCGCACCGCTTCGGTCGGGCAGTTGCCGGTGGCGAGGAGTCCCGTGACCGTGTCCACGGGCAGGCTGACCACGCTGGCCGGCGGCACCCAGGCGGCGGGCGCAGGCCGGTCCGCGTAGGCTTGCTTCATGAACGCGGTCCACACGGGGACGGCGAGTCGTCCGCCGCTGGCGCCCGGCAGGATCGGCCTGGGCTGATCGAAGCCGAGCCACACGCCGGCGACGAGGTCGGGCGTGAGGCCAATGAACCAGGCGTCCTTGCCTTCGTTGCTCGTCCCCGTCTTCCCCGCGGCGGGCAGCCAGAAGCCGCCGCCGCGCACGCCAGCGGCCGTTCCGCGGTCCACCACATCCTCGAGCAGGCTCAAGGTGAGGAAGGCGACGCCCTCGTCCAGGGCCGCCTGCCG
>JACQVE010000347.1 GCA_016209965.1 Gemmatimonadota bacterium
CCTGGTGACTGGGGCGAAGTCGTAACAAGGTAGCCGTAGGGGAACCTGCGGCTGGATCACCTCCTTTCTGGAGCAGGCGAGTAAGCGGCCGCAAGGCCGCGGAAAGCACGCTCACAGGTCGCACCACACGGACGCCTCGATCACGGTTGCCCTGGAAGAGCCGGCCGCTTGCTGTGGCCGGCTTCTTTCTTTGGCCCGGCTTTCCCTGCCCGTCGGCACTCCTGCTCCTATCTTGTTCCCACATTCGGTGGCTGTGGTAGCTGGCTTGACCTGGCTCGAATCCCCCCTTCCGAAGCAGGAGTCGAGCGACCATATTGCCAATTCCCACCCGGCGATAGAGCCGCCGCGGCCCAGCTCGACGCCGATCCAGTGGTGGGCATACTTCCCGCGCGGCTATGGAACTGCCCCAGCCATTCGATCAAGGTACCGCCCCGGCACGGGAGGAGCGTGCCGGGCGCGCAGGGATTGGAGGTGCGAACATGCCCGTGGCCCTGCCCAAGCGGCGCTTTACGGTGGCTGAGTACTACCGGATGGCCGAGGCTGGCATCCTGGGCGCCGACGAGCGCGTGGAGCTGATCGAGGGCGAGATCATCGAGCTGGCGGCGATCGGCAGCCGTCACGCCGCATGTGTGGGCCGTCTGGATCGGCTGCTGATGCGGGGCGTAGGGGACCAGGCACTGGTAAGGGTCCAGAACCCGGTGCGCCTCAGCGACCTTTCTGAGCCGGAGCCGGATCTGGCGGTGGTCCGGCCCCGCCCGGACGATTACGCGGCGGCCCACCCCGGCCCGGGGGACGTGCTGCTCCTTACAGAGGTGGCGGACACGACCGTCGGCTTCGACCGGGGCGAGAAAGCGCCCCTGTACGCGGTCTCGGGCATCCCGGAGTACTGGCTGGTCGACCTCACCGCGGACGCGGTCGAAGTGTACCGGGATCCGACCGTGCACGGGTATCAGGATGTGCGGCGGCACGTCCGCGGCGAGGCCCTGCACCCTCTCGCCTTCCCGGATCTCGCTGTGCCTGTGGCCGCAATTCTGCCCTGACAACTGGTCGCCGACCAGCCATTTTGCAACAAGCTGTTGCAGGAGTTTGCTTTGGGGGCACAACCGTTCTCCTCGCCAAGGTGAGGACTCGGGGGGCCGACCTTGGTACGCGCTCGACCACGACGAGGGCAACTGTCTCCAAAATATATATTGCCTGGTGCGACAATGCCCCACAAGAAGGATCGCACGGATCGCACCCGGATTTGCGTCCCCGGCCGTCTGGTATCAAACCCCCGCGAGCTCGCCCGCGCTGCGGCTAACGCGCCCCGAGCGTCTGCGCGGCTTTCTCAACCTCGGCGGGCGCGACCCAGAACAGGGCGCCGTAACGCCCGCCGCCGGAACGTACCGCACTCAGCGCCGTGACGTTGATGCCGGCGTTGCCCAGCTTCTCGAGGGTCGCCGCGACGGCGCCGGGGCGGTCGTCGCCCTCCACCAGGAACGCGGTTTTCTTCTCGCTCAGCTCGAGCTTCGCCTGGCGCGCGGCCTCCTCGAACGCACTGCTGTCCTCCGGGACCAGGTCGATCTGCGCCAGGGCGCCGCTCGGGAACGCGTGCACCGCGCGCAGGTTCAGGCCCGCGTCCCGCAGCTTGCCGAGCATGCGCGCGCCCTCGCCCGGCTGGTTGGGCACGGTCACGTAGTAGTAGTCTACGCGCTGGGTGAGGTCTGCCATGTCTGCCTCCGCGTTCAGGACCTCTACGGGTCGCGTTTCGATTGACGCCGGCGTCACGCCGAAGGAAAGTGGGGACGACGTCGCACCAGGATCTGTTCCTCAGCGCCAGGCGGCGGCGTGCTCCTGGGCGAAGGATCGGAAATCGCGGGGGTTGCGGCCGAGCACGGCCGCCATGTCGCTCGTGACCGCGGCGCGGGCCCCCTCCCGCACGGAGCGGAAAAGGCCCACGGCGACCTGGGCCTGCTCGGGCCGCCAGCCGAGGCCCTGCAGTAGCTCCTGCATCTGGCTATCGCTGATCGGTTCGTAGCGCACCTCACTGCCTGCCGCGGCGGCCAGGATCGGGGCCGCAGCGCCGAACGAGAGAGCCTCGGGCCCGGTGAGGGTGTAGGCCAGGCGCTGGTGGGCGTCGGACGTCAGCGCCGCCGCCGCCACCTCTGCTACCTCCCGCACGTCTACAAAGCTCACCTGCCCCGTGCCGGCCGAGAGGGCAAAGGCCCGCCGCTCGCCGATCGGGCGCACCACATAGCTGGCAAGGAAGTTCTGCATGTAGAGGTTGGGGCGGAGAAAAGTAAAGGGGACGCCGACGGCCTCGATGCGGCGTTCGACTCGCCGTAGCGGGAGGTCGTCGAGCGCCTCCACGCCCATGGCGGAGACGAGCACCACATGCCCCACGCCCGAGGCGACCGCCCAGTCCATAAAGGGCACGAGCGCCTGGTCGGTCTGCGGATCAAAGGGCGGGGGTATGAGCAGGATCCGGTCCGCCCACATCACGGCCGCGTCCCATGTCTCCGTTCGCTCGTAGTCAAGCTCCACGGCCTCGGCGGCGCCGCCGAAGAGTGCCTGCGCGCGCTGCGGGTCACGCGTGCCGGCCTTCACCTCGCGCCCCGCACTCAGCAGGCGCGGGATCAGCTCGCGGCCGAGCTTCCCAGTAGCGCCGGTAACCAGGATCTTCTCCATCGGCCTCCCCTGTGCGATTCGACCTGCACCACGAATACGGTCGCGGCGCCG
>JACQVE010000348.1 GCA_016209965.1 Gemmatimonadota bacterium
GCGTCATCCTCCGATACAGTGGCTCCCTTGAGAGCAGTGACTGTCTTGCCGACCCCCTCCCCGGGGTTGCGCGATCAAGGGTGCGATCATGGGTCTTGACAAGCGTGCAGGCGCACCGCAGTATGTCTGGTTACGGGAGTCGCGTCCCGATGTCCCTTACAGATCCTGACGACCCTGGCGGGTCGGAGGGTGGCAGCGCGCCAAGCACTGCGGGCATCGGCGGCGCGCTTTTGCTTTTTCGGTCGGGAATGCCCGCGCTTCGCGCGGAAGCGCGACGGAGGTGGAAGGCTTCGGTGAACATCTGGCGATCGACACGATCCGGGCGGCGCAGGGCGGTGCGCAGTGTCTGGCTGAGAACGGTGCGGCGTCCTGGGCAAAGCCGCCCCGGGAGCCGGTCGGCGGGCCGGGGTTTTCGAATGTGTCGCGCAGGGAGGACGGGAGGCGCTCTGCCGTAGCGCGTACTCACCTCTGCGGAGCGTTGTCAAACGCCCCACCTGCGCCGCGATAGCCAGGTGGGGCGTTTTGTTTTTTGCCGCCGCCGGCCGGCGGGCGTGAGGTCCGGAAAAAGTGACGCGACTTCCGTCGGGCCGAGCGTCCGTCCGTGCCGGCGGCGCGGCGACTGCTTGCTGCGATGGGATCCGTCGTGGACCGCCCCTGGCGACGTCGCCATCGGAACTGGAGACGGAGCCGGAGCGGGAGCGGCAAATGATCAACAGGCTCAAGGAATATTTCGCGGAACCCGAGGAACGGCCGCCCGCGGAGGAGTACTTCGTGGTCGGGACGCGCTCCGATGAGCACTACGTCGCGCGCGACACCGGCGAACGGCTGCTGCGCCAGCTCGCGCCTCGCTTTCCATCTTGCTGGACCCGCTTCACTGACCTGCACGGCTCACATATCTGCGTGCGGACTGGTCTGATCGAGTACGTGCGAGAGTTGACCGGGGCCCAGCGGGCGATGGCGCGCCGGTTCCGCCGAGCTCGACGGGAGGAGGAGAAAGCGGACCGCCGGCGCTGGGATGACGACGACTGGTTCTGAAGGGAGCGCAGGGCAACGCGAGGGCTGAGGTGACCCATGTGGCCTGTAGAAGACCGTCCGTCACATTCGCAGGAGGCTTGCGCCGAGCTCCTGCATCGATTCCTCCTCGATCCCGGGGAACTGCTCGAGGCGCTCGCGCCGGGGGGCTGGGAGCGCTCGCCTCTGCTGCGCATCTTCCATCCGACGGCGGAGCAGCTCCGTGCGGAGCGCGAGAGCATGCGGCGCAACCTGGCAGCACTGTCCGGGCGGCCGGAGCCGGCGGTTGAAGAGGAGGCTGAGGCAGAGGAGGCCGTGGCAGAGGCTGAACCGAACGGCGCAACCGGGGACGCGATCGCCCCGGAACGCGAGATCGTGGACCTCCTTGGCCGCGCCCTGTGGGACGTGTTTTCCCAGAACCACGCCGTCATCGATGCGGGTGGGAGGGAATTCAATCTGGGCTCGTTCCGGGGATCCGCCGGATTCATTGCCGACTCGCTCAACCGTCGCTACGCCGGGCTCGGCGTGGGATATGACTACCTGGACTTCTACATGGGGACGACGCTCGGCGCGGATCGGGCGGATCTCCGACCGCTCTATCGCTGGATCTTCGCCCGGCTGAAGGAAGCCGGCTGCCGCTGGATCTACTCGTTCCCGCGCCTGTACCTGGTGGATTTTGGATGTCGACCCCGCTTCGACGATTGGTCAAGCTACGATCCGAGCGAGGCGGTCAAAGCCGAGCTCGAGGAAGCGGAGCGGGCCAAAGAACTCGAGACCTTGGCCGACAAGCTGCAGCGCTGGTACGAGGACGATGTCCGCAGGGCACGGCACGAGCCGCTTCCCGCGATCGTCGCCGCGTATCGAGAAGTGTTCGGCGGTCTTCCGGAGGGGTGGCCGCACCCGGACATGTGAGCGGACGTCCGGATTACCCGCATCCGGCTCTCCGACTGGCTCTCGGCCGCTGGCCCACTTTGCCAGCGCTGGCGCCGCGCGTGGGGCCTCGCGCGCAATGGCAGTTTGGCGGGGCACACGGCGCTTGGCGTAGGGCAGGGCATGCCCGCTGCTGCCGCCCGCCTGTCAGCAACTTTCTTGAAACGTGCGTTCGATAGTATACTGCGGGGAGGGAACTGCCTGCTTGGAGCGGTCTCCATGCTGCCCACCTTGACTCTGCTGATCGGAGGCGACCGGCCATCCGGTGGGCCGCGCCGCAGGCCGCGGGGCCTCCCGTGAATTTGGAGGGTCGTGCCGCCGTCGTCACGGGCGGCGGGCGCGGCATCGGCGAGGCGGTGGCGCGGGCGCTGGCCGAGGCGGGCGCGGCGGTGGCTCTGGCCGCGCGCACGCGCGATCAGATCGAGGCGGCGGCCGGCAGCCTGCGCGCCGAGGGGCGCCGCGCGATCGCCGTCCGCTGCGACGTCACGGATGCCGCCTCCGTGGCCGCGCTGGCGCGCGCTGCCCTGAACGAGCTGGGCGCGATCGACATCCTGGTGAACAACGCTGGCGCGGCCAGCTCCTCGCCGCTCGCGCGGGAGTCGCTGGAGGAGTGGAACCGGCTGCTTTCGGTCAATGCCACCGGCCCATTTCTGTGCACCCAGGCGTTCCTGCCGGGAATGCTCGAGCGGGGGTGGGGCCGGGTCGTGAATATGGCGTCGACGGCAGGACTCGAGGGCGCCCGATACGTTGCCGCTTATTCCGCTTCCAAGCACGCACTGGTTGGCTTCACGCGTTCGGTGGCCGCGGAAGTGGCCGGCACCGGCGTGACCGTGAACGCCGTTTGCCCCGGCTATGTGGACACGGAAATGACACGCCAGACCCTGGAACGCATCGAGAAGCGGACCGGCAGGTCGCGCGAGGAGGTGCTGCCGGTCCTGCTGGCCAGCACCCGCCAGGCGCGGCTGACGCGGCCCGAGGAGGTGGCGCAGGTAGTGGTCACGCTCTGTGGGGAGAGCGCCGCCCACCTCAATGGCCAATGCGTGCTCCCGCCGGGCCAGGCCGTGGAGACGTGAGCTCCGGGGTTCCCAGCCCGCGGCCTGCCGGCGCCGAAGCACGGAGCCGCGGCGCGACCGCTCCCCGGCAGCACGCCCGTCTCGACGGGTCCGCC
>JACQVE010000349.1 GCA_016209965.1 Gemmatimonadota bacterium
CGTAAACTGGGCGGCCGCGCCTGGCCCGGCGGCACCCGCCCCCGGTAGCGGCGGCCTCGCACCCGGCCAGATCCAGAAGAGCAGGAGCGCGGCCGCGCCGGCCAGCATGACTCCGATCGGCCGCAGCCGCACGGGTTGGGGGTGGAGCAGCCACCCCCAGGCGGTGCGCCAGAGGGAAGGCGCAGGTTGGGCGGAGAGCGTGCTCATGACACGCCCTTCCAGCCACGCCGGCGCCCGCTCTGCCCTCAGCTCGGCGGCCGAGGCGAGCAGAGCCTCCCATTCCCCGGTTTCCTGGCTCAGCTCCGGCGGCAGCGCGTCCCGCGGGATTTCGCCATCCAGGTAGCGCTGCAGGTCGGGATGAATCACAGCACCTCCTCCAGCATGGCCTTCAGTGCCTGCCGTGCCCGGTGCACCCGCATCTTGAGCGCGGGCACGGGCTCCTGCAGCAGCTCGGCCATCTCTTCGTACGACCGCCCCTCCACGTGCTTCAACACGAATGCCTCTCGCTGCGGCAGCGGCAGCCGCTCGAGTGCGCCTTGCAGAACCCTGCGCAGCTCAGCTCGCTCCAGGTCCGCTGCCGGGTCCGCGGCGGATCGGATGCTCGACGTGTGCTCGAGGCTGACGTCGCGGCGGCGGCCGCTCTTCAGGTGATCCCTGCACGCATTCGCGGCGATGCGGAACACCCAGGCGCCAAACCGGCCCGGGTCGCGGCACCCCTCGAGCTGAGCGTACGCCTTGACGAACGCCGATTGCACCAGGTCGGCCGCGGTGTCTGGCTGCCCCGTCATACGCAAGGCGTAGCGGTAAAGCAGGTCCTGGTACCGCCGGACCAGCAGTGCGTAGGCCTCGCGCTCCCCGCCCCGCACACGGGCCACCACCTCCGCATCGGCCCACTCCCCGCCGTGGCGGGGCGGTCCGCTCTCCTGCATCATCAGACGATTCGGTCTGCAAAAGGTCACAGCACACGCCGGCCCCGCTACTTGCCCGGGACCGGACCCGCCGCTATACTCGCCCTCTGGCCACGTGTTCCGCCCGGAGCCCGGAACGGGGCTGATTTCCTCCCAGGCACGCGGGAGGCATCGGCCCCGTAATCGTGTGGCGGATCCAGGGACGGAAGAGCGGCCGCACCTTTTGTACCCGCGTATGCCTGAAGGATACCAGTTCGCGCGCATCCCTGAAGACGGCGCCCCCGTCACCTACCGGGACGGCCAGTTGGCCGTGCCCAACACGCCGATCATCCCCTACATCGAGGGGGACGGCACAGGTCCGGACATCTGGCGCGCGGCTCGCCGCGTCCTCGAGGCGGCCGTCGAGCGCGCCTACGGCGGCGAGCGCCGCCTGGCCTGGATGGAAGTTGCGGCGGGCGAGAAGGCGGCGCGCGCGACGGGGGAGTGGCTGCCCGAGGAGACGCTGCAAGCACTCCGTGACTTCAGGGTCGGCATCAAGGGGCCGCTCACCACGCCCGTGGGGGGCGGGATCCGCTCCCTCAACGTCGCGCTCCGGCAGTTGCTCGACCTTTACGCCTGTATCCGTCCCGTGCGCTACATCGCGGGGGTGCCTTCGCCCCACCGCGAGCCGGAGCAGGTGGATTTCGTGATCTTCCGGGAGAACACGGAAGACGTCTACGCGGGGATTGAGTGGCCGGCGGGCAGCGCGGAAGCGGAGCAGTTGCGCGGCTTCCTGGTGGAAACGCTGGGGGCGGACGTCCGGCAGGGGAGCGCCCTGGGTGTCAAGCCGATGAGCGAATTCGGCAGCAAGCGCCTGATCGCCGCCGCGATCCGCTACGCGCTCCAGAGCCGCCGCCCCTCCGTGACCCTGGTGCACAAGGGCAACATCATGAAGTACACGGAGGGCGCGTTCCGCGACTGGGGGTACGAGGTCGCCCGCGAGCAGTTTGGGGGGTCTACCGTCTCCGAGGCCGAGGCGACGCCGGATGACGGCCGCGTCGTCATCAAGGACCGGATCGCCGACGCCATGTTCCAGCAGATCCTGTTGCGGCCCGGCGAGTACTCCGTCATCGCCACCCCCAACCTGAACGGGGATTACCTCTCGGACGCCGCCGCGGCCATGGTGGGCGGACTGGGAATGGCGCCGGGCGCCAATGTGGGAGATGAAGTGGCCGTGTTCGAGGCGACGCACGGCACGGCGCCGAAGTACGCGGGGCTGGACAAGGTGAACCCGGGCTCCCTCATCCTGTCCGGCATGATGCTGCTCGAGCACCTCGGCTGGGAGGAAGCCGCCCGTCTCGTGCTGCGCGGGCTCGAGGGTGCCGTACGCAGCAAAGTCGTGACCTATGACCTGGCGCGGCAGATGGACGGTGCCACGCTGGTTTCGACCTCGGGCTTCGCCGAGGCCATCGTGCAGCACATGGCCGGCGCCGCCTAGGCACTGGGCCAGCGGGTCGAAGCATGGCGGACCTACGAATCTCGACGACGGCAGCGCCGCTGGCCGACGTCACGACGCCGCTCCTGGTGCTGCAGCTCTTCGAGCGCGAGGACCAGGTCGTGGGCGCGCCGGCCCAGCTCGATACGCGCATGGGTGGCGCGATCTCCCGGGTCCTCGAGCGCGGCGATTTCCGCGGGAAGAAGAACGAGGCGCTGGTGCTCTACCCGCGCGGGGGTGAAGCCGGTGCCGAACGCGTGTTGCTGGTTGGGGCAGGGAAGCGCGAACAGTACACCGCGGAGCGGCTGCGCCAGTCTGTCGGTACCGCTGTCCGCCAGGCGGAGCGGCTGGGGGTGCCAGCCCTGGCCCTCTTCCTCGGCCATGTCGAGCAGTTGAGCGAGCGCATGGGCCCCTACCACACGGGGCGGACCGTGGTCGAGGCGGCCGTGCTGGCTGCCTGGGACTACCGCGAGCTGAAGACGCGGCCGGAGGAAGAGCTGCCACGCGCCAGGGTCGAAGAGCTGACCCTGCTGGCGGCCGACGAGACGGACGCGGCAGAGCTCGAGCGAGCAGCCGCATTTGCCCGGGTCGCGGCACAGGCCGAGAACCGCGCCCGGGAACTCGCCGTTCAGCCCGGCAACATCGTCACGCCTACGCACCTCGCCTCGGTGGCCCAGGAGCTGGCACGCGAGCAGGGCATGAAGGCGACGGTCCTTGATCGCGCCGCCATGCGCCGCGA
>JACQVE010000350.1 GCA_016209965.1 Gemmatimonadota bacterium
CTTGCGCATCTCGAAGGAAGGCGGTTCCGCCGTGATGGTCAAGAGCCGGATGCCGCGCCCCGCAAAGGCGCGGTGCAGTCGCTCGAGCGGCTCGAGCTGCCAGAGGGCGGGGGCGCAGAACCGGGACCAGAAGGCCACCACGGTCACCGCCTCACCCGTGAGCTGGCTCCAGGAGCGCGGGTTGCCGAGCGCGTCCTGCAGCCGCGGATCATGGCGAACCGGGCGCGCGGTGGCCCGTGCCAGGATTCGCGAACGCATGTCCAGCCGGGCCTGCTCCAGCCACTGCGCCCAGCGCCGCGCGTCGAAGTGACGGCCGGCCAGCAGGCGGGCGGAATCCTCGAGCGCGCGGGGTGCGGACGGGTCTACGCTGGCGCGGGCCAGGGCCTCGAGCGCGGCCGACGTGTCGCCTGCCAGGAGCCGGGCCTCCGCCAGCTTGCGAAAGCTGCGCGCGTCCCATTCCGTGGCGACGGCGGACTCGAGCGCCTGGACGGCGCCGCGCGGCTGGTCGGCGGCCAGCAGACCCTCCCCCAGCGCGGCGAGGGCCGCGCGCGCCTCGGCAGCGCTTCGGGCCCGGTACTCGGCCACGGAGACGTCGAGAGCCCGCGCTTCGTCCTCCACCTGCCGGAGCTGCTCGATGCGCCGGCGCAGGCGGCGCTCGCCTTCCGCGCGCAGCTCAGGAGTGTTCATGAGCAGCGAGCCCACCCAGGTGGACTTCCAGGGCAGAAGCTGCTGGTAGCGATCCGCCCACCGGAGCAGCAGCCGGGGATCGCGGAGCTGGCGCGCGGCCGACAGCCCCTGCACTACCAGCTGCTCTTGGGGCTGCGCTTGCGACCAGAGCTGCTCCAGCTCTTCGAGAAGAGAAGCGGGGCTTTCCGCGTTGCGGTTGACGATGGAAACCGCGCGATCCTGAACCGCCGCGGGTGACGCCGGTGCTTCCCCGGCCAGGCGCTCCCGCCAGTAGCGGGCGGCGGCCGAGTCGCCCAGATGCACGGCGTAGAAGAACATGGATGCCAGCTCATCGGGCGGCAAATCGCGCCGGCCGGAGAACTGCCTGTGGAAGCGCTGGAATTGTGAGCGGTGGGCTTCCGTCAGGCTGTCGCCGGTACCGGCGCTGCGCACCGCCTGCTCGAAAGAAAAAGCCAGGTACCAGCCGAAGGCGCGCTCGGGATACAAATGCCGCAGCTCCTGCGCGGTCTGGAAGGCCAGCTCCCAGTTGCGCGGAATCAGGTCATAGCTGCGCTGCTTGAGCGCGTCGAAGGCGGGGCGCCCGTCCCGCGCCGGGATCAGCAGGTCCCAGAGGCGGCGGCCGTTGCTGTCCAGCCGTTCGCCCGCCGGGTCCTCCACCGCGAACACGCCGTACACGGCGGTTTCGGGCAGGCGGAACGACCCGCGGTAGAGCCCCCCGCCCACGGGCGCGAGCTCCGAGACCGGGAGCTGGCGAAGCGCTTCATTATGTGCCGGGTCGCCGGCCGTACGGAAGCGGCCCCTGAGGAGCAGCCGGTCCTGATCGCGCAGCAGCGCGCCGCTCCGGTAATCGACCCGCACCAGTTCGCCGGGCCGGGCGTTCTCGGGGAAGAAGAGGAGCTCGCTCTTCTCCGCTTCGAGCTCGGGCACGGTCAGCAGCGCCACCGCGCCGGCCAGCAGCAGCGCCAGGGTGGCAGCGATCGCGTAGATCCGGGTCGGCCGCGCGGGCTGCGGGTCGGCCAGCGGCAGGATCACGCGCTCGCCCGCGGCACGCCTCGCCCGGATGCGGTCCAGCGCATCCTGCGGCAGAGCAGGAACGGGCAGCGTGCGCGCCGCCTCGCGCAACTCTCGAACGAACGAGACGGTCCCGCGGCAGCGGGCGCAACCGGCCAGATGGCCGGCGACCCGGGCGCGCCGCGGCTCACCCAGTTCCCCATCAGCGTACCGGTTGAGCTGCCGAAACGTCGGATGCCTCAGCATGGCCTCATCTCCCCAAGTATTCCTGAAGCAACTTTCTCGCGCGGTGCAGCCGCACCTCGGACAGGCTGCTCGAGATGCCCAGGATGTGGGCGATCTCCGCGTGGGGGTAGCCCTCCATCTCCTTCAGCACGAACACCACGCGCAATTCCTCTGGAAGCGTGTCCAGCGCCCGCTGCAGCGCCAGACGGTCCACCATGCCCGCGACCGAGCGGTCCGTCACTGAGTAGTTTGTCCCTTGCAACGCGTCCTCCCGGCGCCGTTCGTAGCTGCGCAGCCTCATCAACGCCGTCCGTATCGCCACCCGCCTGATCCACTCCCCCAGCGCTGCGCGACCCTCATAGCTTCGCAACGCCTCCGGCAGGCCCAGGAACACGTCCTGAAGCACGTCGTCCGCATCAGCCGCCGAGCCGATGATGCGATAGGCAAGGCGGTGCACCAGCGGGCTGTATGCCCGGTACAGTTCGTCCAGGGCTTCGGGGGCGCCCGCACGGACCGCCTCGACCAGCGCGGCACTCCAGTGGCGTTCACTCAAGCGTCACCTGTCCCCAGCCGTAGACCGACCGCCCTCCACCTCGTGCCTCTATATATATAGATGCCGCTCGACCCCAAAACCTTACAAAGCCGAAGAAACACCGTAGGCGGAAAGGCGGCGTCGGTGCCGCACTCGTCAGGGAGCTGCAGTACGGCGGGGCGCGGCCTGCCGCGAATTTCCGGGGCACAGGCTGGCGGCGGCGGTGTACGGATCTCAGCTTGGCCGCCCGGCGGGGTTGCCGCCGCGCGGATCCGCTGAAGCCAGCGAAGCGGAGTCTGCAGCACGGAAAGCAGCAGGTCAGGCCCGCAGTGGCGGCCCCTCGGGGTAGCTTGACCTTGCCCGGCCACACACACACTTTGGGGGTAAAAGCAGACACAGCCCTTCCGGCCCTGCTCTAAACTAAATGTAAGGATTCATCGGAGGCGCATGCCGCAAACGTTGCAGGAGGAGATCAAGCAGACCCGGCCGTTTGCGCGGCCCGAGTTCGAGGCGTTGGTGAGCGTCATGCGCACGGCCGCCGTGCTTGACCACGCCCTCGGCGACGCGCTCAGGCCCTACGGGCTTACGCGCAGGCAATACAATGTGCTGCGTATCCTGCGCGGTGCGGGCGAGGCTGGACTGTGCGGGCGGGACATCGGGGAGCGGCTCGTCGACATAGTGCCGGATGTGCCGCGGCTGCTGGCGCGGCTGGAGGCGCTGGGGCTGATCAGCCGGGCGAGGGGCCCCCACGACCGGCGGCATGTGACCGCCCGCCTCACCGCCATGGGCCGGGAGCTCCTGGAACAGTCGACCCCCTGTCTCAACGAGATTGCCCTCCAGCGGTTTGCCCGTCTGGACGAGGAGGTCACGCGTGCCTTGATCGACGGCCTGGCCGTGGTCCGCGAGCACGGCTGAGCGCGCTCACCGCCGTATGGCGGGGCAAATTCTGCCGGAAGCGGTCCCGCGCAGCGCGAAGTGGATATCCACCGGGTCGGCCACCTTCACTACTCCCGCCACCGATTCCGGCCGGATCCCGAACGCACTCTGCCGGACTCGCAGCGTGCCCGAGAGGTGTATGGTTTCTGGCCCGGACGATTCCATGCGCACGGGGAGCTGCACCTCGCTGGTCACCCCACGAATCGTCAGTCGCCCTCGTACCGTGAGCAGCCCTGGGCCCGCGTGCTGGACCGAAGTCGTCTCGAACAGGAGCTGGGGGTGCGTCTCCGCCGCCAGGTGCGCCTCATCGAGCATCTTCCCCTGGATCTCCCGCACGTCCTCCTCGCCCGGGCCGCCTCCCAGCCCGGCCAGCGCGCGTGCAGGAGCAGAGTCAATGACCAGAGAGCGGGTGTTCACGGTGAAGGCTGCGCTGGAGGCCTCGGCCGCGGCCTCATCGAAGCACAGCGTGGCAGTCCAATCGGTAGGGATGATCGCGTGTTCGTGCCCGAGGAAGGAGAGCAGCCCGGACCTGTGAGTAACGACGTAGATGTGCGATGCGGAAGGATCGACGGTGTACTCCCGCGGGCCATCCTGGCTCGGTCGAGACCGCACTGCTGCTTCCAGTCCCGCGCCTCCGGAGTCGACGGTGTGCTGGCGCGCGTCATCCTGGCAAATTCCGCGCGCGTAGGTTGCCAGAAGGAGCAGCAGCAGCGAGGCAGCGCATCGGCTAGGCAGCACAGGCCCTCTCGATCCAGGGCTGCGCCCGGCGCCCCGGTTAGCGAGTCTCCGCATACCGGCTGCCGGGGCAAAAGGTTCCTGGGCGCGCGAAGCGGCCGAGATGCGCACGGCCTCGGTCGGCATGCGCTCGCGCACGCCGCTTGCGTTGGCGAGGCCCGTGGCTGGAGCTTCGCAGGTGGAGGGAGGAGTAATGCAAAGCAGGGTGAACCCGTTCAGGTCCCGCGTCCGCCACATCGTCATCGGGCTCCTTTCGCTCCTCCTCCCTGCCTGCTGGCCCCGATTCGCCGCAGGCGAGTCGAGCAGGACCTAGGGGAACTCCTGACCTCATGCCTGGTCCGCGGCCCGAGCATAGAGCCAGAGAGACAGCAACCAGAAGTAAATGCTGTCCAGGAAGTGTTCAAAGTAGTGAGAGCTCAGCAGGTACGGCACGCTCAGTGATCCGCCCCTGGCGAATGCCGGGGCCTGGGCCATGGCGGGGATACCGGCGTCCAGCGACACCCGGACCTGGTGGCCGAAGCCGACGAGGAACACCGCGAGCAGGGCGGCGCACGCCAGGAGCGCCGGGCCGTAGGTGTCCGCGGGGGTCCGCGCATCGGGCCGGCGTGCGATCCAGTGGAAACTCGCGAGCGGCAGGGGCAGGTACGTCAGCGGGAACGTGGCCAGCTCGCGCACGCTGTGCGCCATGTAGCGGGGGTCCGACCAGAGCCCGACCAGCGGGGCGGGTGTCCGGAGATTCACCGCCAGAGTCATGGCAACGACCAGGCCTGCGCCGGCGCAGAGCAGCCCCCGGCCCGCTGCGCCGGGCCGCAGCGGAAGCCTCAGCAGGTGCGCGGCCGCCGCCAGGTAGGGCGGGATCAGGAGCAGCATGAGCACGGTGCTCGGAAGATGCAGGTTCCAGGACCCGCCCACGGCGTAGCCCCCCGCCCGCTGCCGGCGTTGCAGGATGTAGGCGACGGTGTCCTCGACGCCGAAGGCGGCCAGGCTCAGAGCCAGGCACAGCGCCAGGAAGGCGCACAACAGAACGGCGAGTGAGCGGGTGCCCATCGGGCCGCGGCGAACGCCGGGCGGCCCCACCAGCATCAAGTAGCTCCCGACGAACCAGCAGGCCAGCACGGTGTCGACCGGCACGTGCCCCAGGAAGTGCGAGGCGTACAGCGAGGTTCGCAGCAGGCCGTACTGCTCGCTCTCGTGCACCGGGATGCTCCACAGCGACGCGGAGCCGTGGTACCACGCCAGATATGCGTAGGAGGCCAGGTAGGTGAGCAGGGGCACCAGGAACAGGAGCGCCGCCCGGGAACGCGCTTCGCGACCGGCGCCCGCGTCGATCAAGACGAAGTGTACTCCGCCACGATCTCGCGGCCGAAGCGGAGCGCGTCATGCATCCACGCGTACTGAAACTGGCCGTTGCGACCTGAGATCCGCAGGTTCTCGAAACTCGCGAGGTACTCTTGCAGGCTGGCGACTCGCTCCTCGAAGCCGAGCTCGAGGATGGGATACGCGAATGGGATGCGCAGGACGCGCGCGTCCAGCACCTGCTCATACCTTGCCCAGCCCACGATCGCGAGCGCCTCGCAGATCCGCGTCACGATCTGCGCGTCCGTCGCGCGCCAGGTGGCATCCTGGAACTGGCAGGGCACTTCCGTGATCAGCGAGGTCCGGCCCGCTGGCGACATCTGCGGGCTGCGGTTGCGCGGCTCGGACACCCGGGTCATTGGCAGCTCGGGATCCGGGAAGTACACCGTTGCCGACTCCGTCACCGAGGGCACCGCCAGGAACAGTGCGACCACTACCAGGCTGCGGAAACGAAGACTGTCGGCCACGGCGAGCGTCGCGGCTGGCGGCGCCGGGTCCATCAGCCTCAGCAGCAGGTTCAGGGGGAGTGTCGATACGACCTGGTCCACGCCGTGATGCTCCGCGCCGTTGACCTCCAACGCCTCGATGCGGCGGCCGTCGTGCAGCACGCGGGTGATCCGCGCGCCCAGCCGGATCCGCTCGGTGCCGCAGACCTCCGCCAGGCGCTCCGAGATCCGACCATATCCGCGCGTCGGATAGTAGAAGCGGGAGCCCTCGAGATGCTTCGTCCGCGCCTTCGCCCCCAGCACGGCTTCCACCAGCAAGGAGCGGAAGCTCAGGCCCCCGAGCCGGCTGCCGGCCAGGCGCGGCGACAGCCGTCGGCACGGCACACCCCAGAGTTTTTCGGAATAATTGAGCAGCAAGCGCTCCGCGAGGTACCGGCCGTAAGTGTGGACGGCCACGGACTCGAAGTCCGCGTCTGGACGGCCCGCCCGCATCCGGGCGCGGGCCAGGCTCGCCAGCGCCCGCAGGAACGCGGCTGGTCCCAGCGCCACCAGCAGGTTCAACGGCGCGAGTGGAAAGTCGACCCACCGGCCGCGGTGGAAGATTCGGCTCGGCGAGTCGACTTCCTGAAGCTCCTCACCCAGGAGTCGTTTGACGTCCGCCGTGCTGACCGCGTCCTTGTCGTGGAAGCGGTGGGCCCCCGAGTCGAACAGGAATTCTCCGTGCGCCACCGTGATGCAGTTCCCGCCCACCCGATCGGCCGCTTCCAAGATCTGGAAGGACAGACCTCGCTCGCGGGCATAGAAGCCCACCGCGAGCCCGGCCGGCCCGCCACCGAGTATGCTCAGCCTTACGGGCTCAGCCATCCACGGTTCTGCCGCGTCCGGTCCGCATCAGCCACGCCACGGACAGGCCGTACAGCAGCAGCATGCCGACGGCGCTCGTGGCGGCGTACCGGAAGGGGGGACCGGGCGGTATGCCCAGCCCCGCCAGAGTCACCAGCGCCCCCAGGCGCCACGGCCACGGGAAGTAGTCCTCGCCGGACCCGGCGCGCCGCGCACAAAGGATCAGGATCACCAGAGGATACAGCAGCACGAAATAGTGAAGCCATACGATGCGGGAGGCCAACAGGCCCGCGTTGATCCCCGAGAAGAACACGAGGACCTCCGGGATGCCCACGTCCCGCGGCGCGCCCGGCGCAGCGGCGATCCGCGCCCCCGCCAGCACCACGCCCGCGGAGATGAGGCCGACGAGCCCGAGGCCGAGCACGGGGCCGGCCTGCACGGCTGCGAGCTCTGAAAGGACGCGGCTGAGGGCCATGTTGCCCCCGCCCAGGGAGTAGTCGATCTCGGTGACGACGTAGCGCAGGGCGTGGCGCCACGCCCACCAGATTCCCATTCCGCCGGAACGGATCCCGGCATAGGTCGCGGCCAGCGCGGCACCGAACAGGACGCCCGACGCCACCTGAGCCGCCGTCCGGTACCGGCGCGAGGCGAGCCAGAACACGCCCAGCAGCAACGCCCCCACCACGATGTTGGGCTTGAGCATCACGGTCGCGCCGATCACCGCGCCGGCCGCCAGTCGTCGTCTCGCCGATCCCGCGCCGTGCAGCAGACCGAGAGCCAGAGCCACGCAACCAAGCTGGATCTGGTTGACGTTGCCGACCGTCAGCTCCGAGTAAAACGGCGCGTACCACAGGTAATAGGACGCCAGGATCAACAGCGTGGTGAGGCCGGACACGCGGCACATGCGGGCGAGCCACAGAAGGCTGACGCCGGCGCAGAGCATGCTCAGCGCGCGGAACCGGGCGAAGTCCGCGTTGTAGTTCCGCTCCCCCGAAAACAGCGGCGCGAAAAGGCTGTAGAGGAAAGGGGTGCCGCTCAAGGCCAGGCGATCGCTGCGATACGCGGCGGCGAGCCGATGCTCGCGCGACGCTCCGGGTCGCGCCGCCCTGCCAGCGTAAACGCCCGCCAGCACGCGGCGATCCGCCTCCACGTAGAGGTCCAGTTCCGGGAACTCCACCAGCGCCTGCCCGGCGACCCAGTACTGGTAGTAGTCGACCCCGGGCATGGCGCGCCCATAGCTCCAGGCCCTCCCCACAGCTTCCACGAGTAGGAACGCGGCGAGGAGCGTCGTAGCGTCCAGGAGCCGGTGGGGCAGCCGGAAGGGCTCCTTCACCCCGGGCGCACGCTGCCCTCCGCGGCGGCTCATCCACCGAGCCAGCCGGCCCGGTCCGACGGCGGACTCGCGGGCCGCAGGGAGCATGAGCTGGGTCTGATGACGGCCGGGACGACCTCCCGGCGGGTGGGGCGCAAGCCCCTGAAACGCCGTTTGACAATGCTCCTCTCACGTTAGCTGCCATCGTGTCAGCACGTCAACGTCGTCTTCCAGCGCCCCTGCCGCCCGCTCCGCCTTCCCCGCGCCGATCCGCGCGGCTATACTGGAACCATGTCGCGCCCCCTGATTCGCCCGGGCCCTCTGACACTCGAGGAGTACCTCGGGCTTGAGGAGGCGAGCGCTGTCAAACACGAGTATGTGGCGGGCGAGATGTACGCGCTCGCCGGAGTCAGCCCCCGCCACAACCTCATCGCGCTCAACATCGCCGCCGCACTGCGCGCCGCGGCGCGGGGCGGCCCCTGTCGCGTCTACATCGCTGACGTGAAGCTTCGGACCCCCCGGGACCGCATCTACTATCCCGACGTCATGGTGGTCTGCGTCCCGGGCTACGAGGCGGACACGATCCAGACCGCCCCGTGCGTGGTAGTGGAAGTGACCTCTCGCGGCACGGCGAGGATCGACCGGCAGGAGAAGCTCCTGGCCTACCAGCAGATCCCCGAGCTTATGGCGTACCTGATCGTCGACCAGGACCGCCGGCGCGTCGAGCGGCACTGGCGGGGCGAGGACGGGGTGTGGCGACGCACCGACTGCACGGAGGGGGCAGTCCCGTTCCCCTGCACGGAAATCGAGCTCACGATGGACCAAATCTACGAGGGCGTAGAGTACCGGTCCTAGCGCCCGGTGGTGCTCGCGCTGTCTCGCCTCCCCTGCCGTTCTTGCTCCATCATTGGCGCACCTCACCTCGGCCACGAGTCACAATTCGAGGCGTGCGGCTTCGTCGCCTGCAAAGCGGCGCCTGGCATCATGGATCGCTGGACGGAGTGCACGGCCCCCTTGTGTTCCTGCGCGCGCTCGAATTCTGTCTGGCGCGGGCTGAGGCCAGAAACGCCACAAGGCGCTGCACGACGGAACTCCATGTCGCGCAACGCCTTGCCAGGTAGCGGAGGCGGAGGGACTCGAACCCCCAAGGGCATAAGCCCGCCGCATTTCGAGTGCATCCCTGCACCTCTCGCCAAACGTAGCCATCGGTACAAAAACGCAGAACGACGCCGCTTCCTGGGCGTGGCCGGGACCGGCTCACGGGCGGGTTTCCCGGCCTTTCCCTCTCCGTT
The DNA here is from genome assembly GCA_016209965.1 of Gemmatimonadota bacterium. NCBI lineage: Bacteria > Pseudomonadati > Gemmatimonadota > Gemmatimonadota bacterium. Next base: position 9,376 of record JACQVE010000350.1, read on the forward strand.
ACGGCACAGTTACGGCACAGTGGTGCGACCTTTCGCGCGCCGTGGGCTGGGTTGCGTTCAGTCTCTCATGGATGACAGGGCACCGTGAATGCATGAGATCGTGAGACCCATAGGAGGTGAGATCATGGGATCATCCAAGCGACGGGCGGTCTGGCTGAGCGGCACGCTGCTGACTGAGATCGAGGCGGCGGCCGTGCGCGAGACGCTGAGACGTGGCCGGCCCGTGAGTGTGGGCGCGTACACCCGGGGACTACTAGCACGCACGCTGCGCAGCGAGCCAGAGGCGACGGTCCAGCCTGAGCCCGTGGCTCCTCCCGCTGAGCCTGCGGAAGCGCGACCGCTGACGCTCGCGGAGCTACGGGCCCGGCTACGCACCCACCCCGCGTGAGGGTGTGTGTGACCAAACCATCGCGCGTCGGTGTGTGTTTAAGGGTCTACGCGCGTGCGCGCGGGCGGGGGTGGCGGACCTGGAGATTCGTCCACCTCCCGCAACGCACAGCCACGCACACTCCCACGGTCGCGCCCTCCGCTCGCGCCCCGGCGCGCCTCGCCGGCGCCACGACCGACCGACCGACCCCCCCCGGCCGGGCTATGATTCCCGAGGCCCCATCAAGTCGGGTTGTGCGTGAACATTCGGCTTGTGCTACCCAAATGCACGCGGGCGAGTGACTAACGGGCGCTCTACCATGCGTGTCCCTGCTCGCTCCTTTTTGCAGGAGGAAGCCCATCCCCCCCGGCCCTTAACCGTTCTAGGCGGGATCGCTCTTTGGCGGGGTCCTGCGGTGGCTGCTGCACGCCGTACCGATGCCTGCCACGATGCGAGCGCGGGGACGGATGCCGACCCGCCAGCCCCCCAGGTCCCGTCACCACCCCGGTACACGCAAGAGTCAGGGTTCGAGCGAAGGGAAAACCCGTTTTCGGTACCGTGGCGCCCTGGGGGCGGTAGGAAACGCGCCAGGATGCCCCACGAGCGATTCGTCGGGTGGGGGGCTATGCTTTTCAGTTACCCCGCACCCAGCGCCATCTGCTCCTGGGTAATGTCCCTGCGGTCGTGAACGTCGAAGGGGTAGTTGAGGCGGATCGTGTTGATCTCCGTCCCCAAGCTGAAAATCATCCACCGGTAGGCCACCACCGGTGGCTCCTCAATTTCGACGGGGCCGCCCCCGACTCTCTGCTGAATCTCCTCCACCGCGGAGCGCAACTCAGTCAAGGCGTCCTCCAGCTTGTCCACCGAGGCGAGAACGCCTGGCATCTCTTCGAGCGACGCAACGTAGAGGAGCTGCCCGTCCATGATGCTGGGCGTGATGGTCGCCTTCACGTGTGCCGGCAAGCTCATCTATTCCTCCTGGCCTCCAAGATGCGTTGGAGCTGTGTACAGATCCCTAGCACGACCTCCGGCGGGCACTCCTGCCACTCCTTGATCCAAAAGTATACGGGGTCCCCACCTGCCTCCTGGTATATACGCGTATGGTACCCCGGGCGGTCCTCCCCGGGCAAGGCATCCGTAATCCCTCCTGCCGCACTGCCTCCCAGACATGCTGGACGACCCGCGACATGTTGAGCGTGATGATCAGCCGGCGGCGCAGTTCGTCCTGATAGAAAAGCGGGGGAGAGATGGCAATACGGTCGGATCGGATGAATTGCTCGACGATCTGCACCAACTGCGCCAGCAGGACCTCGCGGCTGCCTTGCCAGGTGTGCTTCATTTGGTCGAACACGTCCCGCGCTGTCTCGAAGATGATGGAAGGCGTTGAGAAGCTGGCCCAGCTGCACGAGCAGAACCCAGCCCCGGCGGCCGTGGTCCCGCTCCAGGCCCGAAGGTAGGAGAGCCGAGCTATGGGGTGCCGCCAGTTTTTTTGTGCCGTGCTATGGCACAATTGCGGCACAAAAACAGCCGGTGAGCCTTCCGGGGCTCGGCGGCTCTGTCTCGTAAGTTGTTGTGTTTCACCAGCGGAGGCGGAGGGACTCGAACCCCCAAGGGCATAAGCCCGCCGCATTTCGAGTGCGGTGCCTTACCAGTTAGGACTACGCCTCCGGAGTTGGGAGGCGCGAGGGCGGCCCGGCACTCAGCCCGGCACTCAGTTCCTCACGTCAACCATGCGGCTGGCATGCCTCAACTGAGTGCCGGGCCGCCCTCGCGCCGCACCAGTCGGGGAGACTGGATTTGAACCAGCGGCCCCTGCGTCCCGAACGCAGTGCTCTACCGGGCTGAGCTACTCCCCGAGTCTCTCCTCCTGGCTGTTGTGCAGCCGTTTGCCGAGCCGTCCGCGCCCCTGTCGAGCGGACGGGGTGGGATTCGAACCCACGAGGCGGTTTTAGCCGCCCACACGCTCTCCAGGCGTGCGCCTTAAGCCACTCGGCCACCCGTCCCGTGTGTTCCGTTCCGCTGCTGGCCGGGGCGAGATCCGCCTCGTGCGACACTGCGGCGCCCCGGCGCGCGGGAGCGGAGAGGGAGGGATTCGAACCCTCGAGGGTCTTTTGGACCCAAACGCCTTAGCAGGGCGCCGCCTTAAGCCTCTCGGCCACCTCTCCAAGTCGGCCTCCCCCCGGATTGCCCCTCCTGGGTTCGAACCAGGACTCTCCTGATCCAGAGTCAGGCGTGTTGCCAATTACACCAAGGGGCATCGCTCCGCGGCGCTGGGAGCGCCGTGCAGGAA
>JACQVE010000351.1 GCA_016209965.1 Gemmatimonadota bacterium
ACGCGGAGGACAACGCGCCCATCCCCGCGGCCACCGTCGCGGTCTGGAGCCAGGCGGATTCCGCTCTGGTCGCGGGCGCCATCGTGCAGCGGGACGGCAGCTTCCGCATCGAGGGCCTCCGGCCGGGCACGTACTACCTGAAAGTGACCATGCTGGGCTACGCCCCCCTGGCCACGGCGCCGGTCGCGCTGACACTGGCCGCGCCGCGGGCGAGCCTGGGGCAGATCCGGCTGGCTCGTGCCGTCATCGAGCTCGAGGGCGTGGAGGTCACTGCCGAGCGCGCGGTCATCATTGCCCCCGACCGGAACAGCTATCGCGTCAAGGACGTGGCGCCCGGCGCGACCTCGGCCAGCGACGTGCTCGAGAACGTGCCGGCCGTCCACGTGGATGCGGATGGCAAGGTCAGCCTGCGCGGCAACGAGAACGTGGTGGTGCAGATCAACGGGCGCCCCACCCCGGTCCGCGGCCCCCAGCTCGCCGGGTACCTGAAGCAGCTACCGGCCAACACCATCGAGCGGGTCGAGGTCATCCCCAACCCCTCGGCCAGGCAGGATCCCGAGGGGATGGCGGGCATCATCAACATCGTCATGAAGCAGGGCGTCGACCTGGGCACCAGCGCCGGGCTGACGCTGGCCGGTTCCACCGCGGACCGCTACTTCGCCGGAGGGAACCTCGGCCACCAGCGCGGCCCCGTCGCCCTGTTCCTGAGCTACGGCTACAACAGCGATGAGCGGCAGATCACCGGAGTCAACGACCGGACCCGGCTGGGCGCGCTGCGCGCCCCGCTCTCCTTCACCGAGCAGGACATAGACGGCACGGCGGGCAACCACGGCCACAACCTGAGCCTCAACCTGGACTACCAGTGGAGCAAGCGCGATGTGCTCTCCTCCACGCTGCAGCTCAACCGCCGGGGCGCCTCGGACGGCGCCTACATGGACTACACCGAGCTGAGCGGCGGGCGCGAGCTGGTCGACCGGTACGGCCGTGTCCGCGACGTGGAAAACGCCAACCGGCTGGCGGACTTCCTGCTCTCCTTCAAGCGCACCTACACGCCGCAGCGTCATGAGCTGGCGGCCGAGCTGCGCCTCAACCGCCAGGACGACGAGGAGCGCAGCACGCTCTGGCGGCAGGCCGTGGCCGGGCCGGGCGGGAGCCCGCCGGTCTCGCGGACCGACGCGGAGAACAACGACGTCGACGCCGTCACCGATCAGCTCACCGCACAGCTCGATTACACGCGCCCGCTCGGGCCGCGTACGAAGCTGGAGACCGGGTACAAGGGGAATGCCCGCTGGCTGGACCGCGACTATCGCGTCGAGAAGGACCCGCTCGGCACCGGGCAGTTCACGCGCAGCGAACTGAGCAACGCCCTGGAGCTGGACGAGCGGGTGAACGCCGGCTACGCCGTGCTGAGCCACGGGCTAGGCCGGGCGGAGCTGCAGGCGGGGCTGCGCACGGAGTACGCCAGCCGCGACTTCCGCCTCGCGGATCTCGGGCGGACCTTCCCGCACAGCTACCGCAGCCTGTTCCCCAGCGGGCTCGTCAGCTACAAGCTGAATGACAAGAGCCAGCTCAAGCTCAGCTATTCGCGGCGCATCCGCCGGCCGGGCGCGCAGGAGCTGAACCCGTTCCCCGTGTACTTCGACGTGCAGAACGTGTTCTTCGGCAACCCGCGGCTGGACCCCGAGTACACCGACGCGGTCGAGCTGGCCTACCAGCGCTCGGGCCAGTTGGGGACGCTGCAGGTATCACCCTTCTACCGCCGCACCACGGACATTATCCGCGTGGACATCAACACTGCAGACACCCTGAACGGGCGCGAAATCACGTCCATCAGCTTCAGGAACCTGGACCACAGCGCCTCCTGGGGCGCGGACGTGAACGGCCAGTTCAAGCTGGGCCGGACGTTCAGCGGGCTGGCCGGCTTCAATGTCTTCAAGATGGTCACGGACGGGGGCAGCGAGTCCACCCTCTCGTCGGACGCCGTGACCTGGATGGCGCGCGTCAACGGCACACTCAACCTGAACCCGACGACGGCGCTCATTGTCAATTACTTTTACCGCGCCCCCATGAACTTCGAGCGAGGCCGCTTCTCGCGCATAGCCAACGCCAATGTGTCCGTTCGCCGCAAGCTTTACGGCGACCGGGCCACGCTGACGCTGCGCGCCTCCGACCCGTTCAACACCGCCCGGTTCAGCGCCCGGGTCAGCGATGACCGCACCATCCAGTTCACCGAGCGCGGGTTCAACACCCGGGCCCTGCACCTCACCTTCCAGTACAACTACGGCCAGGCGCCGCGCCTGCGCCAGCGGCGGCAGGAGGAGGTCGAGCC
>JACQVE010000352.1 GCA_016209965.1 Gemmatimonadota bacterium
CCCGCCCTCCGCGGGGGGGGGGGGGGGCCGGGCGGCCGCGGCCCCCCCCGCCACACCGCCGCACCACCTTTATCTTTTCCCTGCAGCCATTTATGATTAGTGGAGCTCCTCTCCGTGTGAGCTGTCTTGCCATGCCGTGTTAGCGTAGAAGCTCGAGCGTCTGGCGGCCGGAGCGCGAATGACACCTGGTCCATTGCCCGCTGCAGAACCCTTTGACCCCAGGGGCGGATTGCTTCCGCCCGCGGTGGGCCAGATCCTGGGGGCGGAGGCGCCACGCGCCATCCTCCTGGTGGCGGGAGCTGGCGCACGCCGGAGCGGCTGGGCCGCGCAGACCGCGCTCGCATTAGCCCAGGCGCTGGGCGAGGCTGGCCGGCCACTTCTGCTTGCAGACCTGTCATTGGCCACCCAGGAGTTGGGCGAACTGCTGGGCGCACGCGATCCGCAAGGCGTGGCGGATGTTTTCCTGTTCGGCGCTTCCCTGCGCCATGTGGCCCTCTCGCCCGCCGGCCGGTCCTTCCAGTTCCTGCCCGCCGGGCCTCGGGCGCCAGATCCGGCCGAAGTGCTGATGCACCCGCGCTGGGAGCGGCTGCTCGCGGAATACGGCAGGCGCGGAACGACGTTGCTGGCCTACGTGCCCGCTGATGCGGCAGGTCTCGAGGTGCTGGCGAAGCGCTTCGGCCACGCCGTCGTGCTGGCCGGTAACGGCGAGCAGGAGGACGTGGTGGCCGTGCTCCCATCGGACAGCCACGTAGTGGCCGCGCTTCGGCCGGTGGAGGGCGCCGATTTAGCGGCGGCTCCCGCACCTCCGGCAGGGCACGAGCCCGGGCCGCTCGACGAATTACCCGCGCTCGAACCATTCCCGGCCCCCGCGGTCGAGGCCGCCGCAGCCGAAGTGGATAGCTGGCTCCGGTTGGTCGATGAGCCCTCACTGGAGACGCCGCCGGCGCTGGAAGAGTGGGAGTCTGGTGCGGCACCGCCCGAGACGGCGCCGGGACTGGAGCCCGAGCTGCAGCCACAGCCGCAGCTCCCCCTCGAGGCTGCGCGGGGGGGGCTGATCGCGGCCAGAGGGGCGCCGCACCGGACTCCTGCCCCGGAGGAAGGGGGCGCCCTTCCCGTCGACCCCTTTGCCGCGGATGCGCCATCGGAACACGAACTCCTGGATGAGCCGTACATCCCGGAGGGACGGCCCACGCCGCGCCGCTCCTCCCGGCGCTGGATCTGGGCGGGCACCGGCCTGGTGGCGGTGACGGCCGGCTGGTTCAGCATCCGTTGGGCCAGCCCGGTAAGCGTGCCGGTCTTGAACGTGCGCATCGATGCGCGCCGGGTGGGGCTCCCGCTGCTGGATCGCGTCCGGCGGGAGGCGCCGCGTAGCTCCGCTTCATCGGCCGCCCCGGCCGCGGGTGCAGCCGACAATGCGAGGGAGCAGGGTGCCGGCACAGTGCCGGGAGCTGCTTCCGCCGACGCGGCGGAGGCCGGGCAGGCGGCGGAGGCCGGGGCCGGCGGCACGGCTTCGGCGCCGCCGTTGCGGGAGGTCCCGCTCCCCTATTCTGTGAACCTCGAGGCGCATCGGAGGTTCGAGGTCGCGCAGACGCGCGTCGATCTGCTGCGTGCGGCCGAGCCCGGAATCGAGTTCTATGTAACGCCCGTGCTGGTGGACAGTGTGGCCTATTATCGGGTGATGGCTGGGCCGGCGGCGGATACAGCGGCAGCGATGGCGATCATGCGGCGACTGGTCGAGGCCGGTCACAAGACGGCGGTCGAGCCCTGGACGGTCCGGGCCACGATCTGGGCCTTCGACCTGGGCGAGTACCAGACTCGTGAGGCGGCGCAGGCCAGGGTAATGGAGCTTTCCAAGCTGTCTGTCCCCGCCTATGTGGTCGAGCAGAGCGGGCCGCAGGGGACATCTCGATTCCGGCTCTACGGCGGCGCCTTCGAGGGACCCGCCGAAACTGACCTCATGGCGCGAAACCTGCGCACAGTCGGCGTCACCGCGCCCCTGGCGAAACGTAGGGGCCGTCCCGCCGCATGAAGCTGCGGCGCCTCACCCTCCACGGATTCAAGTCTTTCGCCGACCGTACCGAACTGCGGTTCCACGACGGGATCACCGTCATCGTGGGTCCGAACGGCTGCGGCAAGTCTAATATCAGCGATGCCATCCGCTGGGTCCTGGGCGAGCAGCGCGCCTCGGCCATCCGCAGTGCGCGGATGGACGAGGCCATCTTTCAGGGCACGGTCGAGCGGCGGCCGGTGAGCCGGGCCGAGGTGGCGCTCATCTTCTCGAACGAGGCGCGGCGGCTGGCTTTGCCGTACGACGAGATCGAGATGCGGCGCACGGTGTTCCGGGAAGGCGGCAGCGAGTACGAGCTGAACCGCGCGCCCTGCCGGCTGCGCGACATTCTGGACCTGTGCCGCGACACGGGGCTGGGCGCGAACGCCTATGCCGTGATCGAGCAAGGTATGGTGGACGCGATCCTATCGGACCGTGCGGACGAGCGCCGGCACCTCTTCGAGGAGGCGGCGGGTATCGGCCGCTACAAGGATCGACGCCGGGCGGCGCAACGGCGGCTGGAGCTTGCGGAGTCTGACCTGGCCCGCCTCGAGGATGTGATCGGGGAAGTCGAATCGAAGGTCCGCAGCCTGGCCAGGCAGCAGCGCCGGGCGCGGCGCTTCGATGAGCTGCGCCAGCGACGGCTGGCACTCGAACTGGCAGTCGCGCTGGGCGAATTGCAGCGGGCGGGGGCGGCGCTCGACGAGACCGCGGCGCGCCTGGCGAGCCTCACGCAGGAAGAGGCGGGCGCGCGAGCTGCGCTTGCCGCGGCGGAGGTGGGACTCGAGGCCTACCGGCTCCGTTCCGCGGATGCGGCCCGCGAGCGCGGCGAGCTGGCCGGTCGGTTGGCAGAGCGGACCGGGCGCCTCACGGAGCGGGAACGGGAGCTGGCCCTGGCCGACGAACGCGGCACGCACGCGGAGCGCCGGCTTGCCCAGATCGGCGCGGAGCGCGAGGAGTTACGCCGCCGAGCTGCCGAGCTGGAAGAGGAGCTCCGCTCCCTCGGGGAGGCGCGCGCCGGTGAGCAAGCGGTCCTCGAACAACACGCCGAACGGCTGGCTGGCCTCCAGGCGCGCCAGCAGGTGGTGCGCGCGGAGCTGGAGGAGCTGCGCCACCAGGATAGCCTGCAGCGCTCCCTGGCACAGGAGCTGATTCAGCGGCTGGCGAAGGTCGAGGGCGATGCTGCTGCCGCGGGCGCCCGCGTGGGCGAGCTGGAGGCGCGGCTATCTCGACTCGACGGTGAACAACGCGAGCTGGAAGCAGAATGGGCACGGCTGGAAGAGCAGCGTGACCTGTTTGGCGAGCGCGTTCGCGAGCTGGCTTCCGCGCACGCGGAGCTGGAAGCGGAGCACCGGGAGGGAATGCAGCGCGTCCGCGAGCTCGAGGCGCGTCACGACCGGGCGCGACACAGACTCGCGGACGCAGAGGAGCAGGCCGACCTGCTGGCCGGCCGGATCCGCGCGCTGGAAGCCCTGGAACGGGACTTCCATGGCTTTGCGCCCGCGGTGGCCGCCGCGCTGGCAGCGCAGGATCGCCTGGAAGGGCTCGTGGGTCCGGTTGCGCGCCTGCTCGAGCTGCCGCCAGCTACCGCGGCGGCGGTCGAGGCGACGCTCGGCTCGTTGCTGCAGGCGCTAGTGGTGCGAGATGCCGCGGCCGGCAAGCGCGTGCGGGACTGGTTGGCGCAGCACGCTGCGGATAAAGGGCCTCTCGCGCTGCTGCCCCAGGATGCGCTCCCCCGGCTGGAAGCGCTGCTCGAGGCCTTCGAGTTCGCAGGCAGCGCCAGGGGCGAGCCAGCTATTCTGGGCCGGGCGGAGCGAGTTGCACAGGCGCGGTCGGCGGCTGAGGCGGCGGCACGGGCGCGCGATGAAGAAGCGGGCGCGCGCGTGGCGGCGGCGGAACTGCTGGCCGGCGCCGAGACCGCCCGCCGCGAGCTGGAGTCCCGGCTCTCAGAGGTCGAGGCGGTGCTGCGCCGTGCGCAAGCCGATGACCAGTCCCGTGCGCTGGACCGGGAACGCGTCCAGCGTGCAAATCGCGAAGTGGAGCGGCGGCATGCCGAGTTGCAGCTCGTAATCGAGGAGGCCCGCCAGGCGCAGGCACGGGCGGCGCAGGACCGCACAAGTCTCGAGGCGGAGCGTGCCCATTTCGCGAGCGTCGCCGAAGCCTCGGCTCGCGGCCTGGCCGAGCAGCAGTTGCTCTGGGAGCAGGTGCGCGACGAGGAGTCGGAGATCCGCGTGGCCCATGCACGCGCCGAAAGCGCGGCCGCGGGGCTCGAGCAGCGTCTCGTCGCCGTGCGCCAGGAGCTCACCCAGACCGGTGGCCGCCGCGCCGCTCTGGACAACGAGGAAGCCGAACACCGCCGCGCGTTGGGGCAGCTCGAAGGGCTGCACGCCGATGCCGGTGCCGCACTCGAAGAGTTGTTCCAGCAGCGCGATGCCCTTGCCGGCGAGCTGCGCGCAGTCGAAGAACGGCTGTCCGCGACGAGCGAGGCGACTGCGCAGCTCGAAGGCCGGATCCGCGGCCTGCGCGCCGCTGCCGAGGAGCTGACCGAGCAGCGGCACCGCATCGAACTTGAGCGTGCGGGCGCGGAGAGCGCACACCGTGCGATCCGGGAGCGCCTCGAGGGCGAGTGGGGCCGCCCCTTCCAGCAGCTCCTGCAGAGCACGGAGCCGGCGAAGGGTGAGCCGGAAGCACTCCGGGCAGAGCTCCAGGCCGTGGCGGCGGACCTCGAACGCCTCGGGCCCGTCAACATGCTGGCCATGGAAGAGCACGCGGAGGAGAGTCGCAGGCTCGAGTTCCTGACTACGCAACGCGAGGACCTGCGCCGCGCGCGCGACGACCTGCAGGCCGCGATCCGACAGATCAACCGTACGGCCCGGCAGATGTTCATTGAGACCTTCGAGCAGATCCGCGCGAACTGCCGTCGCACGTTCGAGACCCTGTTCGAGGGCGGCGAATGCGACGTCTGGCTCGAGAACCCGGAGGACCCGCTCGAGTCCACCATCGAGATCTCCGCTTCGCCCCGCGGCAAGCGGACGCAGCGCATCCACCTGCTCAGTGGAGGCGAGCGCGCACTTACCGCGCTGGCCCTGCTCTTTGCCATCTACCTGGTCAAGCCCAGCCCCTTCTGCGTCCTCGACGAGGTCGATGCCCCGCTCGATGAGGCCAACATCGGCCGCTTCCTCGCCATGGTCGGCCAGTTCAAGGCGGAGACCCAGTTCATTGTCATCACCCACAACCCCCGCACCATGGAAGCCGCCGACTGGATCTACGGCGTGACCATGGAGGAACCCGGCGTGAGTTCCGTTGTGGGCGTGCGGCTGGAAGATGTCATTGCCGGCGCGCAAGCCGTTTCGTAGCGCGGCCGCGAAGTGGGCAGCCCTGCTGTTCCTGCTCCTGACCCTTCCCGCGCAGGCCCAAGAGGCGGGCGCCAGAGCGGCCGGACGGGCGCTGCCGCCCGATACACCACCCCCACGGATCGTCTGGGTCTTCCTTCGGCCCGGGGTGGCGGAGACCTCGCTTCCTGCGGGGCCGCCGACGAACCGGGGTGCGGCAGCACGCGCTGCCAAGCTCCCAACCCGCGCCGCACCGGTGACACCGGAAACCCTGCTCCGAATCCGGGCCGCTGGCGCGCGGATCCGCTACGCCAGCCGCTGGCTGGGCGCGGTCAGCGCCTGGGCCGATTCCGCGACCCTCGAGCGGCTGCGCCAGCTTCCGGAAGTTCAAGAAATTCGGCCGGTGCGGGCCTCGCTGGCGGAGCCGCTACTGGCGGCCGCAGCGCGCGGATCGCTCACCTCCGCGGCCGCGGTCACGGCGGGAACCGCCCATGGCCCGGCCAGCCCGCCAACGGAGGCGGGGAACGAGCTGACTGCCGCCACCTCGCCGCTCGAACAGCTCGGAGTGCCCGGCGCGCACGCGCTCGGCCTCACGGGGAACGGCATCGTCATAGCCCTGCTGGATACCGGCTTCAGCCGGGAGCACGAAGCGCTGGACAGCGCTCGGGTCAAAGCCGCCTGGGATTTCCTCGGCGGCGACTCAGTGGTCGCGAACCAGCCTGGAGACCACCCGGACGCCGAGCTGCGCGGCACCTGGGTATGGTCCCTGCTCGGCGGGAATCGACCCGGCCGCCTGGTCGGGCCGGCCCCGGGCGCCACCTTCGTGCTGGCCAAGGTCGACGACGTCGCTGCCTTCCCGCGCGCGGACGAGGACCGCTGGGTGGCGGGACTCGAGTGGGCCGTCGATTCGATGGGTGCCCGCATTGTCAGCTCCTCGCTGACTTACAAGGCTTTCGACGACGGGTTCCGCTACGGCGAGGCGGACTTGAACGGCGACGTCAGCGTAGCCAGCATAGCGGCCGACGAGGCCGCGAGGCGCGGGGTGCTGGTCGTGAACGCCATGGGTGACGCCGGCCCGGCGCCGTTCAGCCTCTTCGCTCCGGCCGATGCCGACAGCATCATTGCCGTCGGCGCGGTCGACTCGCTGGGACAAGCATGGCGCGAGTCCAGCCGCGGGCCGACGGCCGACGGACGCATCAAGCCGGACCTGGCAGCGCGGGGCGTGGATGTGCTCGCCGCGTCCGCCCGCGGCCGCACGTCCTACGACCAGGTTAGTGGCACCAGTATCGCGACGCCCCTGATCGCCGGCGCCGCCGCCCTGCTGCTCGAGGCATGGCCTGAGCTGGGCCCTATGGACGTGCGCCGGGCGCTCAGCCTCTCCGCCAGCCGGGCGCGTGCGCCGGACAATGCCGTCGGCGCCGGCGTGCCCGACGTGGCCTCTGCGGTCGTGTTCCCGGAGGGCATCAGCTCCTTGCGCGTTCTGGGCATCGCGGGCGCAGGGACGTTGACCAGCCTGTCGCCCGAGTTCCAGTGGGCCGTCCCGCGCGTCCACCCACGCGCCGGCCCGGTACGTTACCGCCTCGAAATCTCCAGCGACTCACAGTTCGCGAGCATACTCTACCGCGACTCCGTCGTGAACGCGTTTTCGATTCGCCTGCGGCAGGCGCTGCACCCCAGGGATGGGTTGTGGTGGCGCATCGTGGCCGAGACCGGTGGGGGGGTCCGGCGAATTGCGGCTCAGCAGGCGCCGCTCACGCTGCCCCCTTGGGTGCGACTGAAGACGCTGAACTCGCCCAGCGGCACGTTCACGGCAGCGGTGCGCCCGCGGCTGGTCTGGTCCGCGCTCACTGCTCTGCCGCCCGTGGGGCCGCTGACCTTTGACGTGCAGGTCGTGTCCGCCCAGACGGGGGAGATCGTGCAGCTATTCCCCGGCCTGACCGACACGACCGTGACGGCGGAGCCGCTCGCCTACAATCACCCCTACCGCTGGCGCGTCATTGCGCGCTCCCCGCTGGGCGCGGCCGATACCGTGGAAAGCGTGGCGCCCTTCGTGGTCACCAGCACGGACCAGCCCCCCGCGACTTTGCTCTATCAGAACTTCCCCAACCCCTTCCCGCGACCGGGGCGTGACACGGAAATCACCGAGATCTGGTTCGACCTGGACCGGCGCACGCTGGTCGAACTGGCGGTTTACGACTTGCGGGGACGGCTGGTGCGCCGGCTGGTGCCTTTGGCCGGGTGCGCAGCCGTGGAGCTGGATCCCGGACTCTACGGTCGCGAGGGGCTCGGCCGCCCCGATCCGTGCGTGCTGACCGCCTGGGACGGCCGGGATGAGGAAGGCCGCGGCGTGCCCAGCGGCGTGTACCTTCTGCGCATGAGGACCTCGGCCGGCACCCAGATCCGGCGCATGCTCTTCCTCCCCGACTAGCGGGGGAGCCATGGACATGACTGTCGTGGGCTCCGGCACCCTCGTACCCGATGCCGAGCGCGTCTGCGCCTGCTACTTCATTGCCGCCGGAAATCAGCGTATCCTGCTGGACTGCGGGCCTGGGGCAGTGCACCACCTGGCGCGCTTCGCCCTGCCGTGGAGCGCCGTATCGCACGTCCTGCTGTCCCATTTCCATACTGACCACAGCGGCGACCTGCCCATGCTGCTGTTCGCGCTGAAGCACGGGCTGGCCGGGCCGCGGACCGCGCCGCTGGCTGTGTTGGGGCCTCTCGGCACCGCCGCACTCTTCCGTAAGCTGGCAGATGCGTTCGGCAGCTACATGCTGGACCCCGGTTTCCCCCTGACGATCCGCGAACTGGCCGGCGGTCAGACGGTGGAGCTGGGCGACGGCGTATCGCTCAGTGCGCAGGCGACGCCGCACACGGCGACATCTCTGGCCTTCCGCATCGACGCTAGCGACGGCAGCCTCGGATATACTGGCGACACGGGGTTCGACGAGCGACTGGGCCGCTTTCTCGCCCGCGTCGACCTGCTCCTGACGGAATGCTCACTGCCGGACGAGCTGGCCGTGGAGACACACCTCACGCCCTCCCGAGTGGCCCAGCTCGCCCGCCTCGCCGCCCCCCGCCAACTGGTCCTGAGCCACGTGTACCCGCAACTCGACCGGGGAACGCTGCCGGCCCGCGTCGCGGCCGCCGGCTGGGAGGGGCCCGTCCGTGTGGCGGAGGATGGCATGCGGCTCCGGGTGGGCGGTTGAACGCGCCGCGTCGCTGGCCTGCCCACGCGGCAGGGCTTACATTGCCGTGGTCATCACACCTGTGGTTTTCCTCCTGAAGCAGCGGCAGCCATGCTGGTAGTCATGAGTCACAACGCGGCCGAGCAGGATGTGCGGCGCGTGATCGAAGTGATCCAGGAGATGGGGTACGAGGCGCGGCCCATCCCCGGGAAGCAGCGCACGGCGATCGGCCTGATCGGCAACGATGGGAAGGTGGACGGCAGTGCGCTGGAGGCGTTGCCCGGCGTGCTGCAGGTGATACACGTCAGCCAGCCCTACAAGCAGGTCTCGCGGGAATGGCGTCCGGAGCCCACCATCATCGAGCTGGACAACGGCACGCGGATCGGCGGCGCGGAGGTGGTGCTCATGGCGGGGCCCTGCTCGGTAGAATCCGAAGAGCAGATCCTGAGCGCGGCCCATGCGCTCCGTTCCGCGGGCGCCACCGTGCTGCGCGGCGGCGCGTTCAAGCCGCGAACGTCGCCCTATTCTTTTCAGGGGCTGGGCAAGCGGGCGCTCGAGTATCTGGCCCGCGCCCGGGAGGAGACGGGACTCGCGATTGTGACCGAGGCGCTCGAGCCCGAGACCGTCGAGCTGGTTGCCGACTACGCGGACATCATCCAGATCGGCGCGCGCAACATGCAGAATTATCCGCTGCTCCGCCGCGCCGGCCGCACGGGCAAGCCGGTCCTGCTCAAGCGGGGCCTGGCCGCAACCATCAGGGAGCTGCTGCTCAGTGCCGAGTACATCCTGGCGGAAGGCAACGAGCGGGTGATCCTGTGCGAGCGCGGCGTGCGCGGCTTCGACGACCATACGCGTTACCTGCTCGACCTGACCGCGATCCCCGTCGTCCATTCGCTCTCGCACCTGCCCATGATTGCGGATCCCAGCCACGGCACGGGGCTGCGCAACAAGGTGATCCCCATGGCCCGGGCCGCCGTCGCGGCCGGCGCCGATGGGCTCCTGGTCGAGGTCCATCCGGACCCCGATCACGCCCTTTCGGATGGCGCGCAGTCGCTCGCGCCCCGGCAATTCGAAGAGCTGGTTGCGCAAGTCGGACTCATCGCGGAAGCCATTGGCCGGCGACTCGTGCTCGCACTGGCTGCGGGCGCCCCCGCCGTCTGAGCCGCTCCCCTGACGAGCGTCCACCGAAGCCCCGCGTCCCAGCAGCCGGAATCCGCGGCCGGCCCGGCCCCGAGTTCGGGCTCGGGCTGGCGGGTGACCGATGCCGAACTGGCGATCCAGGGCGCGGCCAATCCCGTCCTGACTTCGGGGACGAGCCAGTAGTTCAGTGGTCGAGTTCGTAAGTACGCCCACGCACCGGGCGCCGAGCAGCCAGCGGGGATGGATGGGCGGCCGAATGCGGGCGTATTCGCGGATTCGACCACTTAGTGCACACTCGGGCCGCCAGAGGGACGCACACCGGCCGGACCCGGTCCCTGCTCCTGCAGCAGCTCGCCCACCCGGACCATGCCACGCCCGCGCTCGACCAGCACCTGGCCCAGCAGCATCAGCACTTCCGGCGTCACCCGGCCGGGACTTTTCCGGTACTGCTGGATGTCTGCAGGGCTGAGCCCCAGCGCCAATGCTAGCTCGCCCTCCGTCCCCAGGAAGAGATCCGTCGCTCGCCTGAAGTCGAGACCGGCCATGTCTCCATGCCTCCCTTCCGCTGCACCCGTCTCCATGCAGCAGCCGGCGGTGCTCCACCATGATGCAAGGCTCCTCTACCAAACATTTGGCGGCACCCGCCTTGACCCCGCACCCCAAGCGGGTTACGTTGCCACAGTGGAAGGAGCGCGCCCCAGGCCCGTAGGGCGCGAGCTCACGAACCCCGTCAGGACCGCGCAGGTAGCAGCGGTAAGTGGTGTGAGCGTCGCTACGATCGGCCTGGGGCCGTTTCTTGTTCTGCTCCGGCGCCTGCCCGCCGCCCGGCTTGCCGGGCTGGGCCCCGCGGTTTAACCTGACCTGGAAGCTCGCTCTACCTCTGATCCCGAGCAAGGATGTCGACGACGCGTACGGCTCTGGCTCGCCTGTATCGGCCTCGGCGCTTCGGCGAGATGGCCATGCAGGAGCACGTTTCCGAGACGCTGAAGGCGGCGGTGGCGTGCGGCCGCGTGGCGCACGCCTACCTCTTTTCTGGGCCTCGCGGGGTAGGGAAGACGACGGCGGCACGGGTGCTGGCCATGGCGCTGAACTGTCCGGCGCGGGGCGAGTCGGGCGAGCCGTGTGGCGAGTGCGAGTCGTGCGACCGGATCTGGGCGGGGCGCACTTCCCTGGACGTGGTCGAGATCGACGCCGCCTCGAACCGCGGCGTGGAAGATGCCCGCGAGCTGCGGGAGCGGGCCATGTACGCGCCCACGGACGAGAAGCGCTACAAGGTCTACATCATTGATGAAGCGCACATGCTGACACGCGAGGCGTGGAACGCGCTGCTCAAGATCCTGGAGGAGCCGCCGCCGCGGGTCATCTTCGTCTTTGCCACCACGGAGCCGCAGAAGATCCAGCAATCGGCGCCGCCCATCCTGTCGCGCTGCCAGCGGTTCGATTTCCGGCGCATCAGTGTGGCGGCCATTGTGTCGCGGCTGCGCTCGGTGCTGGCGGCCGAGGGCGTGGAAGCCGAGGAGCAGGCGCTGGTGCCGCTGGCCCGGCGTGCGGAGGGGGGGCTGCGGGATGCCCTGTCACTGCTGGACCAGGTCCTTTCCTTCTCCGGCGGCCGGGTGACCTCGGAAGACGTGCGCCGCGTGCTGGGTTTGGTGGGCGAAGAGCTGTACCTCGAAGTCTTCGAGATCGTCGCCCAGCGGCGCCATGGCGAAGTGTTCCGCTTCGTCGAGCGGCTGCTGGACGAGGGGTACGACCCGGCCGAGTTCTACCGCGGCCTCGCCGACGCCGTCCGCACCCTGCTCGTCGTGAAGTTCCAGGGTGCCGACGCCGCCGAGGTACGGGAAGATTTGCGGGAGGCGTTCGCCGGCCAGGCGGCCAGGTTCCAGGAGGGAGACCTGCTGCGCATGCTGGCGCAGGTCGTCGAGCTGGATGCCGACGGGCGGCTGCGCAAGAGCGCGAGCCCGCGCCTGCTCCTGGAGGCGCTGCTGCTGCGCTTCGCGCACCTGGACCGCACCATCGAGATCGAGGAGCTGATTCGCGCCAGCACGGCCGGGGCGGCCAGGATAGGCGAGGAGGTCGTACAGCGGCCCGAGACCATGCCGGTGCCGCCGACGCCGCCTCCGCACCCTCCGCCACGCACCGCCCCGCGCCGAGCCACCACCCCGGAGCAGGAGGCGGCCGAGGCGGCGCTGCACGCCGTGCTCGAACAGGGGCAGGGCCTGCCGCGCGGGCTCGCACTGCTGCTCAAGGCCGCGCGCGTTGTAGGCGCAGATGCCCGCAGCGTCACCCTCGCCCTGCCGGCCGGTCCGGGAGCCGAGCGCCTGTCGGACGACCCCGCGGCGCGACAGGCCCTGGAACAGGGGATGGCCCAGCAGCTTGGACGCGGCATCCAGCTCGAAATCCGCCAGGAGGGAGGCGCGCCGCAGCCTTCGCCCCTGCCACCCGCCGGCGTGCGCGATCAGCAGCTCACGCGCCTCACGCGCGACGAGCCGCTCCTCGGCCGCGCCGTCGAGGAATGGGACCTCGAGCTTCTGGAATAGAGATCCCCGCCATGCCCATCTACGAATACCAGTGTCAGGCCTGTCGCAGGAAACAGAGCTTCCTGGTGCGGAAGCTCGAACCGCCTTTCCAACCCGCATGCAAGGCCTGCGGCAGTGAGCAGATGACCCGCCTCCTCTCCAGCGTTGCACTGCTGCGCTCCGAGGAGGCCCGGCTCGACAGCCTCGCCGATCCCGCCCGGTGGGGTGGTATCGATGAAAACGATCCCGGCAGCGTTCAGCGGTTCGTAAAGCAGATGGGGTCGGAGCTGGGCGAAGACCTGGGCGAGGACCTCGAGGGGCTCGAAGACGACCACGACGCCGCTGCGGACGACCTTTCCGCCACCGATCTGTAAGTGGGCGAATTCGCAAGTACCGGCGAAACCCGCCCGCCCCTCTCCAAGACGTCCGGTTCCCGACCAGCCAGCGCCGCGCCCGGGCCCTGGCTCCCGCTCAGTGGTGGATTCGGCCACCCGGCTGTCCCCCCGCGCTATGGCGCCGCCCCGACCGCGCCGGCTGCATGCGCGGCGTGGGACGGCAACACGACGCGGGCGAGCGCGGGCACGTGCTGGGCCGGCGCGGTGAAGCGCTTGCCGCGAGCGAGCTGCGGCGGCGCGGCTGGCGGATTCTGGCGCGCAACTTCCGCCTTGGCCATAAGGAGATCGACCTGGTGGTGCGACGGGGCGAGGTTGTCGCCTTCGTCGAGGTCAAGACGCGCGCGGGGCTGGGCTACGGCCACCCTCTGGCGGCCATTACCCGAGCGAAGCGGCAGGAGATCGAGCGCGTGGCGCGCGCCTGGGTCGCGCGTCACGGCCGGCCAGGCGACATGTACCGTTTTGACGCCGTGGCCGTCTTGCTTCTGCCCGGCGGTTCCTGCGTGATCGAGCACTGCGAGGATGCCTGGCGGCTTTGAGTTTTTTTGACCTTTTGCCGGAACTCCCTGCCGCGGCGCGTGGTAGAAGCCTGGAGCGGGGGAACCGCGACGCGGGCCGGTGTTTCGGGAAGTTGCCTGCGCCCTGTCGGGTGGCGCTTGCGGCCTTCTCGCGGCGCTTCCTATCTTGACTTTTTCCCGCAAGGAGAGGTCTACGGCAAAATGACGAATCTGCAGCAGCTCCTCCAGATGGGCCAGCAGATGCAGGCCCGTCTGAACCAGCTCCAGACGGAGCTGGGGAACCGTAGCGTGACGTGCTCCAGCGGTGGGGGAATGGTGACGGTAACGGCAGACGGGCGGGGGCGGATCCGCGAGGTACGGGTCGACGCGAGCGTAGTCGATCCGCAGGACGTGGAGATGCTGGAGGACCTCGTCATGGCGGCCATTTCGGAGGCGCAGCAGCGAGCCTACGCCCTGTACGAGGAGGAGCTGCGCAAGCTGGCAGGCGGGCTGCCCCTACCGTTCCAGCTTCCTAATATCTTGTGATCGCCTATGGCGGTCATTGAGGATCTGACCGTCGAGTTTGCGCGCCTCCCGGGCATTGGCCGCAAGACTGCGCTGCGGCTGACCTATTACCTGCTGAAACGTCCGGCCGAAGAGATCCAGCGGCTGGCTCGCGCGTTGGAGGCCGTGGCGCGCGATGTACGGCCCTGCTCCCGCTGCGGCAACCTCACCGAGCAGGACCCGTGCGCATTTTGCAGCAATCCCCGTCGCGATACATCCCTGATCTGCGTGGTGGAGGAGGCCTCGGACATCGGCGCGATCGAGCGTACGGGCGAGTATCGCGGCCTCTATCACGTGCTGGGCGGCCGGCTTTCTCCGCTCGAGGGGGTCGGCCCGGACGAGCTGGCGATCAGCTCTCTCGTGGCCAGGGTGCGGGATGGCGGCGCCGTGTTCGAGGTCATTGTAGCCACGAACCCCAGCGTCGAGGGGGAGGCTACAGCGGTGTACCTTCAGAAACTGCTGCGTCCCTTGGGCGTTCGGGTCACCCGGCTGGCCCGCGGGCTGCCCGTGGGCGGCGATCTCGAATACGCCGACGGGGTGACGATCGCCGAGGCGCTGGCGGGCCGCCGCGAGCTGTAGCCATACAGGCTGGGACGGACGAGGAGGTCGATGAGGGCAGGGCGCTCGTTCAAGACGGCCGGACTGGTGCTGATCATGGCCGGTGCGCTGCTCGCGCTGGGGGCGGTCGTGGTACGCGATCAGATTTCGCGTCACCGACGCAACCTGTTCAGTGCACACCCGCTGCGACGGCTGGCCGCCCTGGGCTACCTCGCCGGCCGGGAAGCGACGGTGGAGGCCGCACAGTTGCTGCGCGACTTTGTCGCCTGGGAGCCGAGGCCGCTGCTCAGGCGACGCGCTGCCCAGATCCTGGAGCGGATGGAGGACAACCTGCAAGCGGGAGTGAAGCCGCCCGAGGAGGTGGCCGGATGACGCGCGCTGCCATTTCCGCGCTGGAGCCGCGCGACCTCGAGCGGCTGGATCAGCTCCTCGAGGCCTTCAACGTCGAGACCCGGGCGCGTTGCTCCCTGCTCCTGGACCGGGCCGGCCGGCTGCTGAGCGTGGCAGGCGAAACGGAAGCCCTGGATCGCACCGCTTTTGCCTCGCTCGCCGCAGCCGATTTTGCCGCCAGTGATCGGCTCGCCGAATTGCTCGGCGAGCAGGAGTTCAGCTCCCTGTACCACCAGGGCGAGCAGCTCTGCATGTACCTGGTGGATGTGGGCCGCCGCGCCATCCTCGCGGTGCTCTTCGACTCGCGCACGACCTTGGGACTCGTGAGGCTGAAGATCCGCGGGCTGGTGCCGCAGTTAGACACGCTGTTCTCCGCCATGGCCGAGCGCCCCCGCACCGGCGCACCGGAACTGGAAGAGGGCTGGGTCGATGACGTGGTCGACGAGATCGACCGGCTGTTCGCCGAGTAGACCGGGGATCCGCCCATGTCCATGATCAACTACGCCAGCCGTGAGATCAACTGCAAGCTCGTGTACTACGGCCCAGGGCTGGGCGGCAAGACCACGAACATCGAGTGTGTTTACAGCAAGGTCAATCCGGAGACGCGGGGCAAGCTGATCTCCCTGGCCACGGAGCAGGAGCGCACCCTGTTTTTTGACTTCCTGCCCGTGGACCTGGGGGAGATCCGCGGGTTCAAGACACGCTTCCATCTGTACACGGTGCCGGGGCAGGTCTACTACAACGCGAGCCGGCGCCTGATCCTGAAGGGTGTGGACGGTGTGGTTTTCGTGGCGGATTCGCAGGCGGAGCGGCTGACCGCGAACCTGGCGTCCATGCAGAACCTGTACGACAACCTGGCCGAGTACGGGTATGACGCGGAGCAGCTTCCGCTGGTCGTGCAGTACAACAAGCAGGACCTGCCGAACCGGCTGCCGGTCGAGGAGATGCGGGCACAGCTCAACCCCTCGGGGTTGCCCGACTTCGAAGCGATCGCTACGCAGGGCGTCGGCGTATTCGACACGCTCAAAGCCGTGAGCAAGCTCGTCCTGAAAACTCTGGGCTGAGCCCATGCCCGTGCTCTGCCGCAGCACCCTGCCCAACGCGATCACGGTGGCCCGCATCCTCATGGCACCGGCCATCTTCTTTCTGGTCTTTGTGCCTGGCTTCACCGCCCGGCTGATCGCGTTTTTCCTCTTCGTCGTGGCGGCGGTTTCAGACCTCTGGGACGGCTACCTGGCGCGGAAGTACGGCTGGATCACGGATTTTGGCAAGCTGGTCGACCCGATTGCCGACAAGCTGCTGCTGGCGGCGACGTTCGTGCCCTTCTACATGCTGTCGCACCGTGCCACGCCGGTCGGCCCGCTCCCCCACTGGGGCGAGCTGCCGCTCTGGGTGCTGCTCGTGGTGTTCGGCCGCGAGCTGCTGATCACCGCCATACGTGCGGTCGCGGCGGGGCGCGGGGTCGTGATCCCGGCCGGGAAAGCGGGGAAATACAAGGCCGTCACGCAGAACATCTTCGTCGGTTCCGTCCTGCTCTGGTACGCGCTCCAGACCCTGGCCCGGAGCGAAGCGTGGGCGGGGCAGCTCTGGCATCTCTGGCAGGAGTTCCATGGCGCGGTCCTGGCTCTCGCCCTCGCCCTCGCCGTACTGCTGACCGTGTATTCGATGGCCGTCTACCTCTGGAACTGGCGCATGCCGCGGCGGTCGGCCGCGTGACGGGTGCGCCCGCCGCACCCGCCCTCGAGCTGGTCACGATTGGCAACGAGCTGCTGCTGGGTGAGATCGTCGACCGGAACAGTGCCTGGCTGGGGCAGCGGCTGGCGGCGGCGGGGATCCGGGTGGCACGGCGCACGAGCGTAGGGGACGAGCCCGCCGCGATTGCCGCCGCCATCTCGGAGGCGCTGGACCGGATGGGCACCGCGCTCTGCACCGGTGGGCTGGGCCCGACGAGGGACGACTTGACCAAGCCGGTCGTGGCAGCGCTCTTCGGGCGCGAGCTGCAGTTGGATGGGCGACTTCTGGATCAGGTGCGGCAGCGGTTTGCGGAGCGCGGCCTCGAGATGCCGGAGCTGAACCGGACGCAGGCGCTGGTTCCCGCCGGGGCGCGCGTTTTCCCCAACCCGCGGGGCACCGCGCCCGGCCTGGCGCTCGAGGACGAGCGCGGCCGGCTCGCCATCCTGCTCCCCGGCGTGCCCGCCGAGATGCAGACGCTGGTCGAGCAGTCGGTGTTGCCCTTCTTGCTCGAACGCTGGCCCGAGCGAGGCCGCCCGATCCGCCATCGCGTGCTGAGGACCGCGGGCATCCCGGAGTCGGCGCTGGCCGAGCGGGTGGATGACGTCGTCCAGAAGCTGGCTCCGATTTCGCTGGCATCCCTACCGACCGTCGCCGGCGTGGATCTCAGGCTGACGAGCTGGGGCGTGCTCCCTGCCCAGGAAGCCGAGCGGATGCTGGACGCGGCAGAGGCGGAGCTGCGGTCCCGGCTCGGCCGCTTTATCTATGGTCTCGGCGACGAGGACCTGGCAGACGCGGTCGCGCTCGAGTGTACGGAGCGGGGGCTCACCCTGGCCGTAGCAGAGAGCTGTACGGGCGGGCTGATCGCCCGACGCCTCACGGATCGGCCGGGCGCGTCCGCCTTCCTGCTCGCCGGCATTGTGCCGTACGCGAACTCGGCCAAGGAGTCGCTGCTCGGCGTCCAGCCAAGAACACTGCGCGATCATGGGGCCGTGAGTGGAGAGGCCGTGCGCGAAATGGCGGAAGGCGCGCGCCGTGTCAGTGGCGCGGACGCGGCCATTGCGGTGACCGGCATTGCCGGGCCGAGTGGAGGCACGCCCGCGAAGCCCGTCGGACTGGTCTGGCTGGCCGCCGCCGTCAGGGACGCGGTCCGCATCGAAAGCCACCGGTTCCTCGGCGATCGACTCGAGATACGCGAGCGCGCCGCGCAGGCCGCGCTCCTTACGCTGTGGCGGATGCTGCGAACGGAGGTGCTATGACGACGCAGTTGCTTACGCGGAGCGAAGGGTTTCTGGAGGGCGTGCGTGGGCTGCGCCTCTACTACCGCGCCTGGGAGGCCCCAGCACCAAGCGCGGCGCTGCTCATTGTGCATGGCCTGGGCGAGCACAGCGCCAGGTACGTTGCCTTCGCCGAGGCCATGACCGGGAACGGGATCTCGTGCTTCGCCCTCGATCTGCGCGGCCACGGCTGCTCCGAGGGGCGGCGCGGCCACGCCGCACGATTCGATGTGCTGCTCCAGGACCTGGACCGATTCCGCCGCGAAGTCATGGGGCTCATCGCTCCTGAACTGCCCATCTTCCTGCTCGGACACTCGATGGGTGGGCTACTGGCCCTGCGATACCTCGAGGAGTACGGCGAGTCGTTGCGCGGCGCCATACTGGTCTCGCCCTGGCTCGCCACCGCCATGCCCGTGCCGCGCTGGAAGACTACGCTCGCCGGTGCACTCAACCGCCTGCTGCCGTCCCTGCCCTTCGCGGCCAGGATCCGCGCCGAGCACCTCTGCCGCGACCCGCATGTGGTGCAGAATTACAAGGACGACCCACTCGTGCACGACACCATCACGCCCCGGCTGTTCAGCGAGGCCTCCGCCGCCATGGGGCTCGTGCTGCAGCGCAGCGAGCGGCTCCGAGTGCCGCTCCTCTTCCTGCTGGCCAGTGACGACCGCCTCGTCGATACTCAGCGCACGGCTACCTTCGCACGCTCGCTCCAGCCGGACCTGGTCACGGTACGCATCTTCCCCGATTACTACCACGAGGTGCTCAACGAGCCGGCCAATGACGACGCCCTGGACGCGATCTGCGACTGGGTCGCCAGGCATCCGGCCTGAGGCGCTGCCGATTTGACAGCTACCGCCTGGCACCGGGATTGCACCCTGCGCCGCGATCCGGCCGGCAGGCGGGCCGGGATCCGCCGGCCGTGGGCGGGGCGGGCATCGTGCGGCGCATGCAGGTAAATGTCCCGGCCGCCGGAACCCCATACCGAATACCGAAAGTATGTTCATGGAAGAGCCGATGAGAAGTGGGACGGACCCTGTGGATGGGGGTGTGGGCGCGGGCGCAGGTGAAGCCGAGCTGGCGGGCGAGTCGGCGCTGCTGGCGGCGAGCACGGCGCAGCTCGCAGCTCTGCAGTCCGAGCTGGCGGCCTTGAACGACCGCCATTTGCGGCTGGCGGCGGAATTCGACAATTACCGCAAGCGCCTGGATCGGGAGCGAGCAGAGCTCTGGGTCCGCGCGCAGGCCGATCTGGTCAGCCGGCTTCTGGATGTGTTGGATGACCTGCAGCGTTATGCCGAGCAGTCCGCGGAGCCAGCGTCCGTGGACGCTCTGCTGGAGGCGGCCCGACTGGTAGAAAAGAAGCTCCGCCACCTGCTCGAGTCCGCCGGGCTCGAGCCCATCGAGGCGCAGGGCGAGTTCTTCAACCCCGCTACCATGGAAGCGGTCATGACGGCTCCGGCCGAGGACGCCGAGGAGGACGAGGTGGTCGCGGAGGTGTTCCAGCGCGGCTACCGGTTCCGTGATGTGCTGATCCGGCCGGCCAGGGTTCAGGTCAAGAAGCACCAGGCGTAGGGCACGCAATGGCGGCGGCGACGTCCAAAAACTATTACCTCCTCCTGGGCGTGGCGGAGACGGCCACGCCGGAGGAGATCAAGAAAGCCTACCGCAAGTTGGCGAAGCGCTACCATCCGGATGCCAACTCGAACGATCCGCAGGCGGCCGAGCGCTTCAAGGAAGTGGGCGAGGCCTACGCGGTGCTGGGTGATCCGGCCAAGCGCAAGCAATACGATACCATGCGGCGCATGGGGCCGTTTGCCGGGTTCGCACGCCGTGGCGCGGGAGGCGAGGCGGGCGGTGGCGGTGCCGAGGGGATCCGCTTCTCTTTCGAGGAGTTGAGCGACCTGGGTGGTCTCGGCGACCTGTTCAGCTCGATCTTCGACCGCGGCCGGCGCCGCCGAGGCGCGGCGGGCGTGGAGCGGGGGCAGGACATCGACTACTCGGTCGAGATTTCCTTGACCATGGCGGCGCGCGGGGGCAAGCTCCCCATCACGCTGCCGGTGGCGGAGGAATGCGCCACCTGCCGCGGGAGCGGCGGCGCGCCGGGCACGCGGCCGCGTTCCTGCCCAGAATGTGGCGGGACAGGCACGATCTCCTTCGGGCAGGGTGGGTTCGCCGTCACCCGTCCCTGCCCGGCCTGCTACGGCAGGGGTCAAATTCCAACCCAGCCCTGCCCCGTCTGCGGCGGCGCTGGAACCGTGCGCGAGCAACGGCAGATCTTGCTCGGCGTGCCGGCGGGTGTGGACAGCGGCTCGAAGATCCGGCTATCCGGCCAGGGCGAGCGCGGCACGGGTGGCGGGCCGCCCGGCGACCTGGTCATCACCTTTCAGGTGAAGCCGCACGCCTTCTTCCGCCGCGACGGGCTGAACGTGCACTGCACGATCCCCGTCAACGTAGCGCAAGCTACGCTGGGCTCGAAGATCCGGGTGCGCACGGTGGACGGCAAGAAAGTGGCGCTGAAGATCCCGCCGGGTACGCAGTCGGGGACCCGCTTCCGCATCCCCGGCCAGGGCGTCGAGAAGAGTGGACGGCGCGGCGATCAGTTCGTGCAGGTGAAGATTGTGGTACCGGAGCAGTTGGGTCCGGAGCAGGAAGAGTTGATGCGCGAGTTCGCCCGCGCCACGAAGCTCCGGTATTAGCCTGAGCCGGACGTTCCAGGACGAGAATCTGCTGGTCTGGGAGGCTTACGCCTCGGCCGGCGCCTTTGGGCTGCCCGAGCCGGCACGCATTGTGTTCGACTGCCTGACGGACCGCTCGCTCACGCCCCGCTACGCCGAGCAGCAGGGCAATAAAGCGGAAACGGAACGGCTGGTCGTCACACTGCCGGAGTCCGAACTGCGGGAAATGCTGCGCGCCGCCCGCGCGCTGGACTGATCAGGCCGCTCAGGCCGCCGCCGCGGATCCGACCCCCGCCCACCAGGAAGCCGTCCCGGTAGAGGACGCCCGACTGCCCCGGCGTCACGGCGCGCTGCGGCCGCTCGAGCGCCAGCTCGACCACCGCCCGAGTGACCCGCTCGACCTTTGCCGCTACCGCCGGCGCGCGGTGCCGCAACTGGGCCTGCACCT
This sequence comes from Gemmatimonadota bacterium, assembly GCA_016209965.1. Taxonomy (NCBI): domain Bacteria; kingdom Pseudomonadati; phylum Gemmatimonadota; species Gemmatimonadota bacterium. The sequence continues at coordinate 20,750 of JACQVE010000352.1, forward strand.
GCTCTCCCGGCGCGGGCGGCTCAGCCAGCCAGTTGAGGTCGCCGAGTACGACATTCCGCCGGCTGAGCTCCTCGGCTGCACCTACCACCACCTCGTTGCGCTCGGGATGGACCGCCAGCACGTAGAGCGGCCGGCGGAATCCGCCGCCCAGACCCCGGCGCTGGCCTACGGTATAGCGCGCGTATCCCGAATGCTGCCCCACCAGCTCACCCGTCGAGGTGACCAGCGGACCTGGAGTAAGCGCGGCGTGGCCGCTGCCCAGCCGATGGCGCAGGAACTCGCTGTAATCCCCGCTGGGCACGAAGCAGATCTCCTGGGACTCGGGCTTCTCCGCTGTGGCGAGCCCCAGGTGACGGGCCAGGTCGCGCACTTCCGGCTTGCGCAGCTCGCCTAACGGGAATAGCAGGAACGGCAGGACCGATCGGGGCACGCCCCACAGGAAATAGGTCTGGTCCTTCGCGCTGTCCTCGCCTCGCGCAATGCGAACCTCGGCCTCCCCCTCCCCGACGCGCCGGGCGTAGTGCCCCGTGGCGATGTAGGTGGCACCCAGCATCCGCCCCTTGCGTAGCAGGTCAGGGATCTTGGTGTTCGAGTTGCAGCGGACGCAGGGGTTAGGCGTGCGGCCAGCGGCATACTCCTGCACGAAGTCCTCGATCACATCGCGCGCGAAGGATTCCTCCATGTCCAGCACGTAATGGGGGATGCCCAGCCGGTCGCACACCCGGCGCGCATCCTGAATGCCCTCCAGGCCGCAGCACGTCCGGCCTGGTCCGGCGTTTTCGGAGTAGCAGAACGTCTTCATGGTCGCGCCGATCACGCGGTATCCCTGCTCGTGCAGGAGTGCCGCAGCGACGGACGAGTCCACTCCGCCGGACATGGCGACCAGCACCGTCTTCTGCGCTGCGGGCACGGTGTTCACTTTCCCAGCGCTATCCTTTCCCTTGACTGGTGCGCCAGCGCCCGCCTTCACTGGTGCGCCAGCGCTCGCGACCGCTCGACCACGGCAGGAATAACCTCCAGCACCCGGCCGATTGCCGCCGCCGTGGTAGTACGGCCCAGGGACACGCGGATTGACGCCTCGTTCTCTGCCCCGCGCCCCATGGCCAGGAGCACATGGCTCGGCTTTACCGTGCCGCTCAGACACGCCGAGCCGCTCGAGACGGCCAAGCCCTCGAGGTCCAGCCCGACGAGCAGCGCTTCCTGATCGGCGCCAGGGATCGAGACGTTCAGGATATGAGGCGCGCGCAGGGCGCCAGCGCCGTTTACCACCAGGTCCGGGATGCGCCTGGCGAGACCGGCCTCGAGCCGGTCCCGCAGCTCCCCGAGCCGTGCCGCCTCGCGCTCCCGCTCCTGCTCGGCCGCAGCCGACGCAGCGGCGAAGCCCACCGCCGCCGCCACGTTCTGCGTGCCCGGGCGTAGCTCGCGTTCCTGGCCGCCGCCGTACGCGAGCGGCAGCAGCTCGACGCCCTCGCGGATGTAGAGCAGTCCGATCCCCTTCGGCCCGCCCAGCTTGTGCGCGCTCAGTGACAGCAGGTCGCAGCGTGTTTCGTCCATCCGCAGGCGCAACCGGCCGGCGGCCTGCACGGCATCCGTGTGAAACAGCACGCCGGCCGCGCGGCACCGCTCTGCGACCTCCTGCACCGGCTGGATCGTGCCGACCTCGTTGTTCACCCACATGACCGACAGCACGGCCGGCCGGGCGGCGAGCGCCTCGTCCAGCGCGCCAAGCTCGAGCCGTCCCGTCTCGTCGACGGCAAGCAGTAGGTGGAGCGTCCCCTCGCGGGCCGCCGCCTGCGCCGCCCCGAGCACGGCCTTGTGCTCGATCGCGGAACAGACCACCGTCCCGGGCCGGCCCGCTCGCCCCGCCGCGCGCGACGCGCCCAGCAGCGCGAGGTTATCCGATTCCGTGCCCCCGCTCGTGAATATGATCTCCTGCCGTTTGGCGCCCAGCAACCCCGCCAGCCGCTCCCGCGCCTCTTCCAGCGCCGCGCGGGCTTCGCGCCCCCACCGGTGGATGCTCGAGGGATTGCCGAAGCGCTCTGCCGCATAGGGCGCCATGGCTTCTGATGCCTCGGGCCGAAGCGGTGTGGTGGCGGCGTGATCCAGGTAGATCGGTTCCATGGTCTTGCTCTTCCCGCGTGACTGACGCCCCTAAGATCCCGCGACCCCAGAGGCGCGTCGCAACTCCGGATGACAGCGCGCGTATAATACTCCATTGCCTCACTTTCGGCCCGCCGCCTTGGCGAGCGTGGCGGCCAGCCCTACATTGCGCGGGCGATGCCAGGCCCGGCTCGCCGGCCACGTTGCTCGCGCGACCACTTCCGCTGATCCCCGGAGCAAGTGATCCCCGGACCATGCGCGATCCCATGGTACCGCTCCCACCACGACCGCCCGACCGCTTCCGCGCCACAGTCCACGGCACTGTGTTCGGCGAGCGGGCGCGGCATCTCAGCCGGGTTCATGAAGGTGATGAGCTGCTCCTGGTCCCCGGCCCGCCGCTGGATGACCAGCCCGGGATCTGGGTGCATCTCCCCGGCGGCGACCTGCTGGGCCACCTGCCTCCGGAGATCGAGGCATGGCTCGCGCCATGGATGCTGCGGGGAGGGCGGGCCACTGCCCGAGCGCTGCGGGTGTCGGGCGCGGAGGTGCCGAGCTGGAGGCGGCTGCTGATCGAGGTGACCTGCTCG
>JACQVE010000353.1 GCA_016209965.1 Gemmatimonadota bacterium
ACATTACGCGCGAGGCGCAGGCCCGCATGGGGATCACGCCCGGGATGATCCGCCTCTCGGTGGGCATCGAGCATCCGGAAGATGTGATCGCGGACCTGAGGCAGGCGCTGGAGGCGGTATAGTGAGACAGGCCACGTGGAGGCGGTTAGTTGCTCAACCGTGCTTGTGCATCGGGGGAACGGGACGGGACCGGGAACGGAGCGGCGTCGGCTCAGTCGCGAAAAACCTTTCAGCCGGGAGCGAACGCAAGTATGTGGACGATCGCGCTACTGCATCAGCCGTTGGTTTGCGGGCAGGCCTTCTCCGGGTGGGGGCCGGTGATCCTCCTGCTGGTCGGCTTTGTCACGGGTGCGGGGCTGGCGAGCGTTTGGCTTCTGCCGCGCACCCCGCGGCGGGCGCGAAGGTGAAGCCAGGCTCCTGAATCACCCTCACAGCCGGCGTACCAGCTCGGTAATCGCAGTGACGCCGCCGTCGATGGCATAGGCGACGCGGCCCTGCCCGTCGATGATGTAGAACGGACTCCCGGCCGGCCTGCTCGGTCATCGCTGCCTCCCGACGATTGGCAATGTTGTCCGGAAATCACGCCTGGATTACGAGGATCCGATGCGCCAGATACCGGCACCGACCCCTACCGCAACAGGAACGCAGCCGCGTGCGCTGCGCTGGCGCTGGCGACGCTGATCTCCGCGTGCCGAGGTATTAGATTTTCGCGCAGGTCGCAGTGGAACTTTCGCTAATCGTAAACTCCTCGCCTCCGCAAATCGAGGCGTTGGTCCTGTGGCACGCAAGCCGCGGGAGCGCCCCGGATCTCCAGCACGGCGCGGAGGTCTAGCCCCCGTTGGTTGCAGGCGGCCGGCGCCGCATCAAGTCGGCGACCGTGGTCTCGTGGAAAAAAAACCGGATCTGCTCCGATACCGCTTGCCAGCGGGCGTGTGCCGCGCAGGGCGAGAGGGCCGAACATTCGGGACGGCCCAGCAGGCAGCGGGGACGCTCGGCAAGCGGTTGGAAGGGCGCGATGATTTCCGCCAGCGTGAGCTTTTCCGGTGGCGCCGCCAGGCGGAACCCGCCCCGGGGGCCGCGGCCGGAGGATAGGACTCCTGCGCGGGCCAGCATGAAGAGCGTCTTCGACAGATAATTGCGCGGCACGGAAAGCGCATCGGCCATGCGCTGCACCCGCACCGGCGCGTGCTGCGCTTCTTCCGCCAGGTAGATGACCGCGCGCAGCGCGTATTCAGCGGTCTGCGAGAGTGGGGTAAACATTTCCGGGCCCTCCCTTCGGCGCCTTACCAGGACCGGCCGCTTTACGTATACCACGACCTGCGAGTCCGCGCGGGCAGCCACCGTCTGGAGGTCGGATTCGCACGCGCCGGTGAGGCGGGCGGGGAAGCCGGTGCGGCCCCGCCCACGGAGCGGCGATCCGACGAGGCGCCCGACGGGGAAGGTGAGCCCGAGGAAAGCGATTCGGTCCGAGGCGAAAAGGAGCTCGCGAGCGGATACGTCGCCGCGGCGGCGGCCCTGGACACGGCGCTCGCGCTCCGCGGCGGCCAGGTGGCGCTGATCACCCTGCACCCCGCCGAGCCGGGGCGGCTCCTGCTGGTGATCAAGTAGCCATCGGGCCGCTGGCCTGGCGCCTTTTGTGCTGAACCTGCAGCGGGGAAGACCCGGGCTCGAGTCACATAGCGCTGTGGCGCCGAGATAACCACGCTCTCTTTCATCGTCCGACCGCTCCGGTCCTAACGCCTGGCGTAGACCCGAGTCTTGCCTGTGCGATAGAACGCCACGACCAGATACGGTTCCCGCTGGCCGCCCTGCTCCATGCCGGGTGCGCCCAGCGGCATGGGGGGCACGGCAAGTCCCGCGATAGCAGGGCGCTCGTCCAGCAGCCGGCGGATGAGGTCGGCGGGGACGTGGCCCTCGATGGCGTAGCTGCGGAGGCAAGGCGCGGGCCGCGCGGCACCTGCTCTCAACCCCGTGTCGCAGTGGTGGTTACGGCCACGCCCTCCGGGTGAGTTGCACCACTCCCGGGACGAAACATCCCGCCCCGCTGGGGCAAATCGCCCGGCTGCACAGCGGCAGCATGCCGCGTAATGGTCCAGCAAGGCGACGCCACGCAACGAGTTGCGGCCCTGGCCGGAGGGGGGAACACAGGTTGCCTCCGCTGCGTCCTGTACGGGAGAGGCTGAGTGGGCGGGAGTACGGACATCCCCCCGAGAGTTCGCATCGACGGGGCGGTTGGCACCTCGATATCGGCTCATCTAGCAGGAAGCCAATTCCTGGCAGGAGGACAACATGAGCGTGATCACCGCGCTGGCTGTAGTGCAGGCGCTGGCGGCGCAGCCGAGCCGACCCGCCCGGGCCGCCGCGCTGGAATACATCCAGTTGAGCGCTGGCGGCTTTCACACCTGTGCCATCGCCGCCGACAGCCTGGCTTACTGTTGGGGGAGCAACACGCATGGCGAGCTGGGCAATGGCACGTTCGCGCACAGCAGTGTGCCGCTCCCCGTAATGGGTGGGCTGCGCTTCGTCCTGCTCGCGGGGGGCTTTCGTCACACCTGCGGGCTGACCGCGGAGCGCACGGCCTACTGCTGGGGTTGGAATGGCTATGGCCAACTGGGCGACGGGAGCTGGAATTCTCGCAACCTGCCTACCCGCGTGGCGACCGCGACGCGCCTCGCCAGCTTGACCTGCGGCGCGCACTTCACCTGCGGGCGTACCACCAATGGCATCGCCTTCTGCTGGGGGCAGAACGCGTCTGGCCAACTGGCGACGCCGGGGTCAGAGCCCAGCAGCGCTCCCGTCCGGATCGGCGGGGGCATGCGCTTCACTGCGCTGCAGGCGGGCGGCTACCATGTCTGCGGTCTGACCCGGCGCGGCGCAGCCGTGTGCTGGGGCGAGAACTCCGATGGTCAGCTAGGCAACCGCACAACGGCGGCCACGCGTGTGCTGGTGGCCGTGGCCGGCGCGAGGCCATTCCGCAGCCTGGCCGCGGGGGCCAGTCATACGTGCGGGATCAGCCCTGGCGATCAGGCGTATTGCTGGGGCGCCAACTCCGAGGGCCAGCTAGGAACCGGGACCCGCGACCTCGCTACTGCACCGCTGCCGGTGGCAGGGCGGCTTGGCTTCTCCCTGGTCACTGCGGGCACGCTCCATACCTGCGCACTCACCGGCGGCGGCGCGGCTTACTGCTGGGGATCCAACTTCTTCGACGAGCTGGGCAGCGCCACCGTGGCCCGCAGCCTGGTGCCCGTGCCCGTCGCGGGCGGGCTGGTCTTCACCGCCCTCAGCAGCGGCCACCTGCACACCTGCGGCATTGCCGCCGGTGGAGCCGCCTACTGCTGGGGCTCGAACCGCTGGGGGCAACTGGGCGATGGCACGAACGCTGACCGCAAGAGCCCCGTGCCCGTGGCGCCTGCGGCGCGGTTGATCGCGGGGGGCAGTGAGGCGTAACCGCGGAGCGGGCGTGGCGGGTGGCGGGGTCCCATCCAACCCCGCCATGGGGCCCTCTGCTGAGGTCGCCCCAGCGACTGGACGAGGAAGCTTCGCGGCCCCCGCTATCGGGCGAAAGAGGGGGGTGGCCCGTGGTGTTCCGTGCCCGAGGGCATTGCCAGCGGCACAGAGCCGGCGCGCACGATCGCGGTCATGACCTGCTCGTAGTGCAGGCCCTTGATCGCCGCCTGGAGGGCGCCCCTTAGTTTGACGCCGGGGAAGCGGTGGAAGCGCATCTGGACCTTCAGGTGCCTGGCGGCGTTTTCCAGGACGGACCGGGCCTCCTCCGCATGTAGCAGCCCCTCCCGCCGCACGTGCTCGCGGATCTGGCCAATCCACGCCCGGACCTCCTCGAGGCCCTGTTCCGGCCGGCAGCGAACCCGGTAGTCGTGCGCCAGCGCCACGAGTTCGTCCAGCGATTCCCAGTGCTGCGCGAGCCTGACCACCTGGTCCGCGCGGATGCCACGGAGCAACTGGCGGAGCCGGCGCGCCTCGGTCCGGGCCCGGCGATAGAGCTGGTGGTCCAGCCTGGCCGTTTTCCACAGCAGCGCGAAGTAGTTCCGGTCCAGCCGCCGGAGGCCCTGTATCCAGAAGGAGACGAGCGCCCCCTTGATGTGGCCCAGATCGATGCGCCGGCTTGCGAAGATGTGAGGACGGACCGCCTGCAACATGTCCAGTGCCCGGCGGTAGGATTCCGCCGGCTGGAAGAGGCGGTACAGGATGTCGTGGATCCCCTGGCGGAGCTGCTCCGCACTCATGGAGCGCGGCTCGAACTGGACCTCATCGTCCGTGTTGTTCCCCGAGTACTCCGCAAGTTGCAGTCTGCCCTCTTGGCGCAGCCGCTCGAACAGCGGCGTGTGCGGCACCGGAGTCAGCATCCCGGTCATGGCCGTGAAGATTCGAGTCTGCTTCACGAACTCGACGATACGGTCAGCCGTGGATGGGGTGTCCTCGTCGCTGCCGAATATGAAGCCGGCGTAGACTTCCATGCCCGACTCCTGGATGCGGGCAATCGCTCGCGGGATGTCGACCTTGATGTTCTGCTTCTTGTTCATCCGCCGGAGCGCCGCCTCGTCCGGGTTCTCGATCCCCAGGAACACGGCATCGAACCCGGCGAGCTTCATCTTCTCGATCAGGTGCTCCAGCTTCGGGGTCCCGAGGTTCACGCTGGCCTGCGTGTAGAACGTGAACGGGTAATCATGCTCCCTCTGGAACTGGATCATCTCATCCAGGATCTCCGAGATCGCCGCCGGCATGCCGATGAAGTTGTCGTCCACGCTGAAGACGCTCCCGCGGTAGCCGGTGTCCAGGATGGCCTGCAGCTCGCGGCGGACCGCTTCCGGCGACTTGGGCCGGTTGAAGCCGCCGTTGAACTGGATGATGTCGCAGAAGTCACACCGGAACGGACAGCCGGCTGTAGTCTGGATCATCATCGACTGGTAATCCCGGATCCGGATCAGGTCCCAGCGAGGCAGCGGCACATCTTCCAGCGGCTTGAAGACGGAGCGATCATTGAGGTACGCCCTCGAGCCCGGCACTGCCTCCGCCACCGCCACGGGAATGAGCAGCCTGGGCGCCTCCGGGCTGTGTGCCGGCTCCGACTGCAGGTACTCGAGCAGTTGCCCGATCGAGGCATAGGCCTCGCCCCACACGAGCATGTCGAGCCCCTCGTGCAGGACCTGGTCCGAGTCTGACCGCGGCTCGAGGATCTGCTCGCGGTACGACGAAGCGAAGGGCCCCCCCAGCACGAACGGCGTATCGCACCCCCTGGCAGGGCCGCGAAGCAGGTCCACCAGCGATTTCTTCTGGATGGACATGGCGCTCACGAACGCGGCATCCGCTTCCGCGATCTTGTTTCTCAGCACGCGCTCCGATGGCAACGTGACGTTGAGGTCGATAAGCTCGAAGTCCCACTCGTCCGGCAGGTAAGCCGCAAAGGTCAGGAGCCCGAGCGGCGGGAAGGCGGCCTTGCGGCCGATGAGCCGGATCACGTACCGGTAGCTCCAGAACGAGTCGTAGGGGAACTCCGGCACGATCAGCAACGCCTTCCTCCTTGCCGGCACCGCTTGCTTCAGCGTACGTGTCACGAGATCGACCCCCCTGTTCATGTGAGCCACCGATGTAATCTTCATACGCGCAACCGCCGCGTCAAATCGCGGCTGGAAGGCCGCCTGTGGGGTAGGGTGAGTTGCTGCAGGATAATGTTGGCGAGATCAGCCGCGTCTTGCCGGAGTTCGAGGGCCCGCGAATGCTGGCCACCGGCGGCAGGGGCGCGGTCGCACCTACGCCCATCCGTATGGCGTGACGCTCTTGTAGCTCCGCCAGGTGAATACCGCGATCGCCACCACCAGCGCCAGTGTGAGCCAGGCGGGGAGCGGAGCCCAGACCTGGACTCCCAGCATTGCCAGGATCAGGACCACAAACATGCAGGCCGATGCGATGCGCTTACGACGCAAGCGGAGCACGGCGATGCGGCCTGCGCTCTCCTGAGAAACCGGGGTGGCGGCCGCGGCGAACAGCGCGTCAATGCGGGGCTGCAGGCCCACGTGCACGTAGGTCAGGAGTCCGGCAATCAGCAAGAGCAACGTGAACTTCGCGGCGAGGAGCGGATTCGTGAGCAGCGTCGAGAGCGAGAGCCCGCGCAGGACGACCAGCGCCAGCCCGGTGACCAGCGCGGTGGCCTGGAACACAAAGCAGGGCACGGTCCGGTTCCTCACTATGTTCTCCATATAGACATCCGTACGGTCGCCCAGCGGCGGGCCCAGTCGCGCGCGCTGGTTCACCGTGACCAGCGCGTAGAAGGGCCAGGCCATCAGGATGGCCGTGACCACATGGAGCACGCGGAGAAGCTGAAGCAGCACGTCCATCGTTTCACCCCCTGTCCAGTCAGCGACTTCGCCGGGCGACGTCACTGTCCCCGACACCCCCTGCATCGCGAGCGTGCGCTGGCGGCTCAGAACACCAGGACCCGGTCAGCCCATTCCATCCACTCCGTCAGCTCCTCCAGCGAGCTGCGGTGCGCGCCCAGTGTCAGCTCCGCCTCGCCGATGCCGCGGGCATCCATACAGCTTCCACACACGCCTATCCCGCCACCACGCCCGGCACCGGCCCGCAGCATCCGCTCCAGGTTGTAGTAGCCGCCCGGAACCTGCTGCCCCGACTTGGCGCACGAGGCGGCGTCGCCCATCAGGAAGATGCGCACCTCGTGGCCTTCCCGCTTTGACAGCGAGCCGGCCAGCCGCAGCGCGTTGTAGCTCCGCTCGCTGCCGTAGGGGGGATCGTTGAGGATGAACAGGACCTTCACTGCGGGCCTCCCAGTGCGGTTGGGTCAGTTTTCACCACAGGCACGGCCGGGGACCGTGCGCAATTAAGGGGGCGCGCGGGCCTTCCCCCCACCTCGTGCCCTGCCGCCCGGTGTCGCCCGCTACTGCACCTTATAGGTCTCCTTCACCGCCTCGATCGACGCGTTCAGCAATGCCTCCAGCAGGAAGGGGTTGTGCACGCCGCGCGAGCCGTCCTCGTCCAGCAGGCTGGCGTTGAACTTGGCGCCCTCGCCCACCGTGATGCGGCCGTCGCCCGACTTGAACTCGGCCGCCGGCACCTTGGCCACCAGCCGGTTGAGCTCGTTGGTCAGGCTGCGCATGCGCGACTCGAGCGTGACCACGGCCGAGCGGGCCGCCGCCTCGGAGCCATGGCAACCCGAGGCCGCGCAGGAGCGGAACGTCCGCTGCGTGACCGCGCAGCTCCCGGTGGTCGGCTTGCCCTCCGCGTCCAGGCAGGGGATGGCCTGGAAGAGATGCCCGGTCGCCTGCGCCACGAACTTGCCCGTCGCCTTGTCCGTCACGCTGAAGGAGTTGACGTGGCAGCCCGCGCACAGCTTGGGATTGCGCGTTGTACCGTGCGTGCTCACGATCTTCACCGTGTCGAAAGCGAAGTTCGAGGGCCGCCACCCAGCCTCTCCCAGCAGCATGGGCCCCTGCGGCGAATGCGCGCCCCGGGGCGTGCTGGGGTCGGGCTCCGAGCGCTTGTGGTGGCAGCGGATGCACAGGTTCTGCTCCGGGTCCGGCGTGTTCACCGCGAAGCGGAGCTGCGCCGGGTTGGGCGAGCCGTGCGGGTCGTGACAGACGGAGCAGGTGATGCCGTACAGCTTGCCGTCCTGCTTCTCCAGGTAGTCTGCCGTCTCGCCAAAGGCCCGCAGCGCCGTCTTCCCCTCGTGGCAGCTCGCGCACGCGGCATTGGGCGCGGCGTGGTCGTTGGGCAGGGCGTGCGCCGAGCGCGACCACTCCTCGACGAAGGGGTGGTGCGTGTCGCGGTGGCACTCGCCGCAGCCCGTGGTCATGGCCGTGTCCACGGCAAAAGCAGCCAGCGGCTGGCTGGCGTCAGGGTTCTGCACGTGCGCCAGCCCTGCGCCGTGGCAGTTCTCGCACTGCACGTCCTGGTAGCGCGCGTCCTTGGTGGCGACGTAGCCCACCGCGCCGCTGGCGGCGTTCCCCTTCTCGCTCACCGTGTGGCAGGCGTTGCAGACCTCCTGGGCGCTCCCACTCTCCTGCAGGCTGGTCCAGGCCGTGGCATGCGCCGTCTGCTTCCACGCGCCGTGCTGCCCCACGTGACAGTTGCCGCAGACGGAGAGCTTGCTGTCCTGCTTGCTGTAGCCCAGGAAGCCGGCCGCGCCCTGCGGCGGATCCTCGAACAGCGGCCGGTCGCGGTAGATGATCTCCTCGTCCAGGCAGCCACCGAGCAGTGCTGTGGCTCCGAGCACGAGCAGCAGCGGCGCCAGCCGTTCCCATCGTTTCCCTGCCATTTGGATCTCCTTCGCCCCCTCCGGGGCGTCCCCCGCCCCGCATTCCGGCGAGTTTCATGCCCGCCGGCCGGACCCTCGACTAACATGACAACTCGCTGTCCGACTTGGGGTTAGGTCTATAGCGGCCAGGCCCATACCAGGCCCGTACGCCCCGCCCCGGGGCGCCGCGCCCCAAACGTGTGGCAAGGCTGCGCCGCAGAAAGAGCTGTTGCTGCAGGCGGAATCTGGCCTGCCCCTGGTTTACCCCGCTGGATC
>JACQVE010000354.1 GCA_016209965.1 Gemmatimonadota bacterium
CCCGATCGGATTCTCTTCTGCTTTTAAGGTGCTGGAGCAGTCAACGGCTGCAACCCACGCACGGTGCAAAGACCATACGGGCCTTGTACGGCCCGGCGCGGCAGATGTCAAAAGTGAAAAAGGAGGGCGAGCAGCGAGTACAGGGCGGTGTCGTTCATCGAGTTCACAGTTTGGCATGCATGAGGATGGATGATTTTTCTGGCGGTTGAGCCCGGGGTGTGTTCCGGTGAGCGCATGGCTGACACCGAATTGCTCCCGTCTCTGCCCGGGCTGCCCGCCCACGAACTGCGCTTGATTCACCCCGAGGAACGTCTCCGTTTCGACGAAGAGCTGTGCGCTCGGCACTATCTGCGCAATGCCAACCTCGTGGGCGAGACGCTGCGCTACGTTGCGGTGGCGCCCGACGGCCGCTGGCTCGCCTTGCTCGCGTGGTCCAGTCCGGCGCTGCACTTGCGCCCGCGCGATCGCTGGATCGGCTGGGCCGAGCCCCAGCGCGCCGCGCGGCTGCGCCTCGTCGCGCAAAACAGCCGGTTTCTCCTTCTGGCCGAACGCCACCACTATCCCAATCTGGCCAGCCACCTGCTCGCCGCTTGTACGCGCCGGCTGGCCGAGGACTGGTGCGCGGCGCACGGCCACACCGTGCTCGTGGCCGAGAGCTTCGTCGATCCCGAGCGGTATGAAGGAACCTGTTACAGCGCCGCCGGCTGGACGTCCTTGGGCGCCACGGGCGGATTTGCGCGTGACCACCGCGACTTCTATGTCGACTTGGAGCATCCGAAACAACTCTGGGTGCGGGCGCTTCACCCCCAGGCCTGCGCCTGGCTGCGCGCCGAGTCGCTGCCGGCTCCCGTGGCCGCGCAAGTGCCGGAGCCGTCTCCGCCCTGCCCCTACAAATCGGCCCAGCTCGACTCGCTCTGGCAGCGTTACCACGACCGGCTCACCGACCCGCGCGCTCGCCGCGGCCAGCGCCATCTGCTGGCCACCATCCTGACCATCGCGGCCGCGGCCACCGTCGTGGGCGAACGCGGCCCCAAAGGTTTCGCGGCGTTCGCCGCCGAACTGAGCCAGCCGCAACGCCGTCACCTGCGCTGCCGGCCGCACAAAAAGACGGGTGCCTTGATCGTGCCCAGCGAACCGACCTTCCGCCGCGCCTTCAAGCGGCTCGACCGCGCCCAGTTTCATGACCTGCTCGCCGGCTGGCTGGCCGAACACGATCCGGAAAAACTCACCGCGCTGGCCGTCGACGGCAAAACCGTCAAGGGCTCGCGGCAGAAGGACGGCCGCCCGGTGCACTTGATGAGCGCCGTCGCGCACCACACCCAACGCCTGCTCAACCAGATTCCCATCGCGGAAAAATCCAACGAGATCCCCGCCTTTCGCCCGCTGCTCGAACCCCTGCCTCTCTGCGGCACCCTCGTGACCGCCGACGCCGAGCACTGCCAGCGCGCGCATGCGCAGTTTCTCGTTTACGAAAAAGGCGCCGACTACCTCTTCCTCGCCAAGGGCAACCAACCCACCCTCGAGGCCCTCGCCCAAAGCAAACTGCCGGGCGATTTTCCCCCCTCGGGATAAGACAACCTACGCCCAAACCCACGACAAAGGTCACGGTCGCCGCGAGTGGCGCCAAATCTGGGTGGCCCCGACCGATCCCTTCGCCACGAACTTCGCCGGCGCCGCCCAACTCGTGCGCGTGGAGCGCCACGTCTGGAAAGGCAAGGCGATCACGCCGACCATCACAGTGGTCTACGGAGTCACCAGCCGCGCCGCCCTCGAGGCCAACCCGGACCAGCTCCTGGCCGCGGTGCGGGAACATTGGAGCGCGATCGAAAACGGCCAGCATCATCGCCGCGATCGCACCTTCCGGGAGGACAACAGCCCGGTGCGCGACCCCAATGCGACGCCCTGCTACGCCGGGTTGCGCAGTATGGCGATCTTCTTGTGCGGGCAACAAAAACGCGCCCAGCGCCGACCCCAAGACTATCACCTGCCCAACTTCCTGCGCTGGGCCGGCAACCGCAAGACGGCCGTGATTCGTTGGTTCACGACCGCCTACCATCCCCCGTGAGATCGAGTCGTCGCGCACGTTTTTCGCTGCCCCATCGCCGCGCCCGCGCGCCGGTGCCGGCGGCGCGTCGGCCCCGACCGCAACCAGTCGCCCCGCCCGGCCCAAACCGACCTCGCGCCTTGGCGAAGGCGCGGGCGCCGCCGCGCCGCGCCAGCCTCCCCACCGCCGAAGCATCCGCCACGCCTCCGCGCCCACTCACACCCCGAACGACTTTGACACTGCCCTGAGAGCCAAACGGTGAGCCCCCGCGGAGTTGTTGCTCCGCGGGGGCTCGGTTTCCTCGAATGGAAGGTGATGAACAACTCAAACGAGGGAAAATGGGGCCAGGCTCATCTGGCGGATCAGAAGCTGTGGCGACTGCTGGAGAAGGTCGATTACGATCTGCTGCAAGGCGCCATGGCGGCGGCCTGCCGGTGGTGCGGCGGCAAGTTGCACCGCGCGGATTACAAACGCCAGCCGCGAGGCGGACCGGACTGGGACCGCCGCTTCAGCGCGTGTTGCGCCGAGGAGGGCTGCCGGCGGCGGCACACGCCGCCGTCAGTGCGCTTTCTGGGGCGGCGGGTTTACGTTGGCTTGGTGGTGGTGCTGGTGTCGGCGATGGTGCATGGCCTGAAGGCGGAGCGCGTGCAGCGCATCCGGGAACAACTGGGGATTGACCGGCGCACGTTGGAGCGTTGGCGGCAATGGTGGCTGACGACGTTCGTGCAGAGCGGGTTTTGGCGGACGGCGAAGGCACGGTTCATGCCGCCGCTGTGCGAAAAGACGCTGCCGCGGTCGCTCGCGGAGGCGTTCGACGCCGAGGGCCCGGAGGGGCTGCGGCGGTTGCTCGAGTTTTTGGCGCCGCTGACGACGCGCGCCGTGCGGCCGGATCACGTTATGTGAAGGGCGCTTGCACTCCCGCACAGGATGCCAGTGGCGGGACGGCGGCGGGGGCGGCACAACCGCGTCCGTGCCTATGAGAACCATCCCTTCGCATCCAACTGACGAATACCCTTCGCCGCGGTCCGCGCAGCGCTGGGCGCACCTGCGCTTCAGCGTCGTGGGGCCGCTGCTCATGGCGCCGCCTGCGCCGGGCGGGCTCCAGGTCGAACTGGCCCGGCTCGCCCAGCGCAAATGGCGTCACCCGATCAGCGGGGCCTGGGTGTCATTCGGCCGTTCGACCATCGAGCGCTGGTATTACGCGGCGAAGCGCGCGCAGCGCGATCCGGTCAAGGTGCTGGAGCGCAAAATCCGCTCCGATCACGGCCGGCACAAGAGCGTGCGCGCCGCGCTGGCCGAGCGGCTGAGGGTGCAATACCGGCAGCACCCGAGTTGGAGCTACCAGTTGCACGCCGACAACCTGCAGGCCGTGGTGGCGCAGGAGCCCGCGCTGGGACCGTGTCCGAGCTATGCCACGATCAAGCGCTTCCTGCAGGCGCACGGCCTCATCAAGCGGCCGCGGCGCGGCCCGGCGCACAGCCCCGGCGCGGCGGTGGCCGAGGCGCGCTTCGAGAGCCGCGAGGTGCGCAGCTATGAAATCGAACACGTGAACGCGCTGTGGCATCTCGATTTTCATCACGGCTCGCTGCGCGTGCTGCGCGCCGACGGCCAGTGGTCGTATCCGGTGCTTTTCGGCACGCTCGACGATCGCTCGCGGTTGTGCTGCCACGCGCAGTGGTACTGGAGCGAAGGGGCGCAGGAACTCTGTCACGGCTTGAGCCAGGCCTTCCAGAAACGCCTGCTGCCGCGCGCCTTGCTGGACGACAACGGAGCGGCGATGGTGGCCGCGGAAACCGCGCAGGGCCTGGCGCGGCTTGGGATCATAAACGAACATACGCTGCCCTACAGCCCGTACCAGAATGGGAAACAGGAACATTGGTGGACCCAGGTGGCCGGGCGGCTTTTGCCGATGCTGGAGGGCGTGCCGGCCCTGACCCTGGCGCAGCTCAACGAGGCGACCCAGGCCTGGGTCGAGATGGAATACAACCGCAAGGAACATCGCGAACTGGGCATGAGCCCGCTCCAGTGCTACCTTGAACACAAGGACGTGGGCCGGCCGGCGCCGAGCGCCGCGGAGCTGAAGCTGGCGTTCACCGCGGAGGTGCGCCGCGCCCAGCGCCGCTCCGACGGCACGGTGAGCGTGGGCGGAGCGCGTTTCGAGATCCCGGCGCGCTACGCTCACTTTGCCACCGTCGCCGTGCGCGTGGCCGCGTGGGATCCGAGCCACGTGCACCTGGGCGATCCGCAGACCGGCGCCGTCCTGTGCCGGCTGTATCCTCTGGACAAGCACAGGAACGCGTCCGGCCGGCGCGCGACGCGGAGCTCACCCCTGCCCACGACGCCGGCCCCGGCCGGCCCCGCCGGGATGGCGCCGCTGCTGCAATCCCTGATCGCGCAGTATGCCGCCACCGGGCTGCCGCCGGCCTACCTGCCCAAGGACGAGCTTTCAAACCCGCCGGGCTCACCGCCGCCGGCCACCTCGTCGCCCTGACCCCGCGGGCTCCAGCTCTCACTTACGGTTCGGAGGATAGGGCGCTGCAGGAGTGCAACCCGAGCGCCGAATCGTGCCGTGGATTGCGGAAGCATCCGCCGGCCCCGGGGCCTCGGCCCGGGGCCGGCCAAGGTGGCCGCCCCTCCCGCCAGGGATGACTCCGCAAGCCATGGCTCCAAAGCGAAAAACTCCTCTCTCCTCCTCTCGTTGCCTTCCTCATGCACAAGAAACTGCTCTCGTTATACAGCCTGAAGTTCAATCCGTTCTCCTCCGACGTACCGGTGGAGGCGCTCTGGGTGCCGCCGGCGCTCGAAAGCTTTTGCTGGAGAATCGAACAACAGATTGGCGAAGGCGGCTTCGCCCTGGCGATCGGGGAACCGGGCTCGGGCAAGTCGGCCGCGTTGCGCGTGCTGCGCGCCCGCCTGAGCGCCCTGCGCGAAGTCCAGGTCGGCGTGCTCACGCGACCGCAGGCCGGCCTCGCCGATTTTTACCGCGAGCTGGGCGAGCTGTTCGGCGTGGCGCTCGCGCCCCATAACCGCTGGGCCAGCGCGAAGGTCCTGCGCGAGAAGTGGCACCAGCATATCGAAAGCTCGCTCTGCCGCCCCGTCCTGCTCCTCGACGAAGCGCAGGAGAGCTGCCTGCCGGTCTTGAACGAGCTGCGACTGCTCGCCAGCACCGAGCTCGACTCGCGCTCCATCCTGACCGTCGTGCTCGCCGGCGACCGCCGGCTCGGGGCCAAGCTCGACAGCCCGGAGTTGTTACCCCTGGCCAGTCGCATCCGCAGCCGCCTGCGCGCCGAAAGCCTGCCCGCGGCGCAACTGGCCGAGTGCCTCGCTCACCTGCTCAAGGCCGCAGGCAACCCGCGGCTGCTCACCGCGCCGCTCGTGCAGACCCTCTGCGAACACGCCGCCGGCAATCTCCGGCTCCTGATGAACATGGCCCACGAGCTGCTCGCCGCCGCGTCCCACCAGGAGCGTGAGACGCTCGACGAAAAACTCTACTTCGAGGTCTTCGCCCTGGACCCAAAGCCCGCGGCCAAACGGGGGCGCGCCGCATGAATGTGCTGCCCTTCCAGCGCGCCAGCGCCATCCCGACGGAATCGGCCGCGCTCACGCGCTGGCTCGTCGAGGGCCTGTGGTCGGAACAGGCCGTCGGTATCCTCGGCGGCGAGCCCAAGTGCTGCAAAAGCTTCCTCGCTTTGGATCTGGCGGTCAGCGTCGCCTCCGGCGCCCCGTGCCTGCGTCGCTATCCCGTTCGCCAGCGTGGCCGCGTGCTGCTGTTTCCCGCCGAGGACTCGCTCGCCGTGGTGCGTCGCCGCCTCGAGGGCATCTGCGCGGCAGCCGACGTCGGTTTCGAATCGCTGAGCGTGGACGTCATCACCGAGCCGGTGCTGCGGCTCGACCGCGACCAGGACCGCGAGCGGCTGGCCGCCACCGTCGCGGCCGTGCGGCCCGTCCTGCTCATCCTCGATCCGATGATCCGCCTGCACCGCGTCGATGAAAACGACGCCTCGCAGATCGCCCCGCTGCTCTCCCATCTGCGCGAACTGCAACGCCGCTTTCAAGCCGCCGTGCTCCTGGTGCACCACGCGCGGAAGGACTCCAACGGTTCGCGGCCGGGGCAGGCGTTGCGCGGCTCGAGCGAGTTGCACGGCTGGGGCGACTCGAATCTCTATCTGCGCCGCCGGGGCGCGCAGCTCACCCTCACCACCGAGCACCGCGCCGCGCCTTCGATCGACGACATCCCGCTGCAGTTGACCGAAGCCGGCCCGGCGCTGTCGCTCACGGTGGCCACCGGCGCTCAGGGCGATGCCGCCTCGGCCGAGCCCACGCCGCTCGCGCGCGTCCGGCAGGCGCTCCACGAGATCGGCGAGCCCACCTCGGTTGATCGCCTCCGCAAGCTCTGCGGCATGCGCACCGCCTCCGTTTGCGAGGCCCTCGCCGAACTCGTGCGGCAGGGCATCGTCGCACAGGACCTCCGTGGCTACCGCCTCAACCCGGCGCAAGCCGCGTGACCGTCCGTTTCCCGTTTCCCGCCTATAGGCCCCCTTGGGAAGGGAAACGGGAAACGGCATCGTATCGCTACCGTCACCCCGCACCCCGTCCCTCAAACAGCGCGCTTGCCGCGCCATCAAATAGCGCGCTCACGCTCACTTGCGCGCACTGTCCCGACGGGCCGTGAGAAACTCGACCGCGGCTTCACCGATACGACGGACGCGTGGGTCCGGGTAATCCAGCAGGCGGGCGAAGCAAACGCGCTTGGCCTCGTGGTGGTTCGAAATCGGCCCCGTGGACGAGCCGCCGATCACGTCACTGGCCCACATCACGTGGTCCTCCGTGTAACCCC